>DATAMU010000631.1:0-3658 GCA_036266605.1 Candidatus Acidiferrum sp.
GGAACGCGGTCTCGACGAGATCGCCAGCGTTGTCGAACATGCTGAACACGGGAAGACTCGCGCCTGTATGTCCATCCATGAAGTGGGACCACACGCCGTGATAACGCGGAGCGGTTTCGAGGAACGCGACGATCTTTTGCATGCGCGCGAGGCCTTCGTCTCGCGTGATGAATCCGCGATCGACGCCGACGATGAGCGCCATGATGCCGAAGCCGCTCGCGCCGGTGGCGACGATGCGATCGTCGCCGGGAATATTTTCGAGTGTCGTGCCAGAGTCGGGATGCGCGCCTTCGTAGTAATAGCGAAAGCATTCTTCCTGCAACATTGTCAGAAGTTCGTCGTCGCTCATCGCGTGCGTCGTCGCCGAAGCGGACTTCGACTGTGGCGACTGATCGTAGGAAGAGTCGGATGCGGCGACTTTGTAGTGTGCGGTTTGCGGCGGCGCGCCGAGATAGTCGGTGAAGCGCGTGATGCCGCGGACTTGCGTGCCGATCGGCTCATACGAGCGCTCGTTGTCGAGGGAACGATAGATGATGTAGCGCTCGACTTGGTCGTCGGGGACTGCGTCCCATTTCAGATCGATGTGACGTTCGTATGCGATCGCTTTCAGATTTTGTGGAGATGGAGTCGTTTGCGCTTCGGCCGAGTGTGAATGCAAAGCGGCAATTACTGCTTGCGACGACGGATTGGTTTGCGGCGATGTGGAATCTAAACCCGCACCCTCAACGGCGGAGGGTGCGGCACCCGACTGCCGCTTTGTGTCGAAGTTCGTGGTCGAAGATGAATTACTAGTCAATGTCACACCGACAGAAGAGGCCGAGGACAGCGCGGTCGCCTGGTCGGTGTCGATTTTGATTTCGTCGATGATGAGTGTGCGAGGAGTCTTGTCGGGTTCGTCCTGCGTGAAGACGATGCTTTCGATCAAGCTTGGATCAAGGTTGTGGATGGAGGCTGTGGGGAATTCGGCGAGGGGTATTTTGACTTGGGTCCAGCGATTTGGAGCAAGATCGCCGATGAATTCGCGGAGTTTCAGCGCGCGAGAGAATTGGGAATTCGTGTCGATGATGCGGATTTCGGGGAGAGCGCGGGCGGGGATTCTGTCGGGCGAGTAGCACCAGAAGAAAAGATTGCCGCCGATGAAATTGATTTCGCGATCGCGGAAACGCATCACGTCGATGCGGGCGTCCCAGCCGCCGGTGCGGGCGGAGGTCCATTCAAGACGCAGGGCGTTGGGCGGCGTGTAGAAGAATTTGGTTTCGACGGGGAGTTTGCCGTGGATCAGATTGAGAGTGCTGGGGGCGGAAGCGTTGCCGGAACTGTAGAAGTAGGCGTCGTGCTCGAGGGAGTTGTCGAAGAAGACGTGGTGGTAGTAGAGGGTGTCGGCGGTGGTGATGGCCGCGATAAACAGAAATATTGCCAGCGAGAATATTTTTACGACGCGCGACGCTCGGAGACGTTGCGTCGAAGCTGAAGCGGGGATAGGGCGAGTTGGGTGCACGTCGTGATGGCCCGAGATTTGTTGAGTCTAAACCCGTCTCGGTGGATCGAGCTTGCCGAGATGGGGCGCAGCAATGCTGCGCCCGTACAAAAGCTTGCACGACGGATAGCACGTCGGTCGTGGCAAATCTAAATCCCGCGATCTGGGAAGCGATCGCGGGTACAGGGCTCGGCGGATCGAGACTGCCGAAATGGGGCGCCGCACATCTTGGTGTGATGCTGGTTGATGGCGGAGCGTTTCGTGTGAGGCGAGTCTGTCAGGATTTGCGGGGGAGTTTGAGCAGAATGTCGAGTTCGATGCCGTCGGGCATTTCGAGGTCTTCGAGGAGGTAGAGGACGCCGCTGCGATAACGGGCGCGGATTTTGCGGACGTCGCTGGGGAGTTGAGATGGAGGCTGCGGTTTCGGCGCCGCGGCTGCGGCTGAACTCGCAGCTGGTGAAGCGGTTTTTGCGCTGCCTCGTTCGCCACGTGGTTTTGCGTCGGGGCCTTCGACTTCGTCCATGGCCTGATTGGCGAGGGCGTCGGCTTCGCGGTTGTGTTCGCGATAGACGTGATCGATGCGGAAGGAGTCGAGGGCGGCGCTCATTTTCTTTGCACGCTCGAAAAGCGGCGCGAGTTCTTCGCTGCGGACTTTATACAGGCCCTTCATTTGCTTGACGAGAAGTTCGGAGTCGCTTTCGATGCGCAGGGAGCGGATGCCTTGCGATTCGACGTAGTCGAGCGCGGCGATGAGGCCGTAGTATTCGGCGACGTTGTTGGTCATGCGTCCGATATATTTTTTCAGGCGAGCGACGATTTCGCCCTTCGGATCGCGAATGACGACGCCGTACGCGGCGGGACCGGGATTGCCGCGCGAGCCGCCGTCGATGTTGGCGCGATGTGGAGCGGCTGTTCCGGACGCAGCTGCGGGCTTCGAGTCAGTTGCGGCGTCGCCGAACAGGCGTGCGCCTTCGGGTGGTGATGGGCGTTTTGGCATCAGGTAATAGTGGCAGAAGCGGCGTTGCCGGAATCAGAGTCGGGATTAATTGCAGTCAGCGGTTCGAGCGAATACAAAATCAGGCCGCAGCTTTCGCAGCGAAAAACTTCTTCATCGTCGTGATCCAGCGTCAGCAATTGCAAGGTGTGCGGGAGCACGCGGAGTCCGCAGCCTTTGCACTGACCGTCTTTCACTTGCGCAAGTGCGTGGCCATCGTGACGCTTGGCGATACGATCGTAGAGGACGAGCATATCTTCGGGAATCGGCGCGATGGCTTTTTCGCGCTCGGCTAGCGCGGCGGCGATTTCTTTCTTTTTCGCGCCATATTGCACTTCGATTTCCTTGCGATCGCCTGCGACGGATTTTTCGGCTTCTTTCAGGTCGGCGTCGGCGTGGCGCATGCGCGCATCGATCTCTTCGCTGCCCATCATCAGTTCGAGTTGGCGGTCTTCGGCCTTGGCGACTTCGGCTTCGGCGTTGGCAATTTCGTGCTGGAGAGCTTTGTAAGCTTCGTTGGTCTTGACCGAGCCGCTTTGGTCGCGATACTTGCGGGCGCGTTCTTTCCATTGCTCGACGTCGAGCTCAAATTTCTTTCGTTCTTTGGAGGAATTGATGTGGGCTTCCTTGGCGGAGGCGACGGCGGCACGGGTGTCGGTCAACTTGTGATCGAGAGCCATGATGCGCTTCGGAAAAGCGTCGAGTTGGGCTCGAAGCCCGGCGATCTTGAGATCGATGGCTTGGAGGTCAATGAGGCGAGGAATTGCTGGATGCATGAAGGGTTATGGTAGCACAGGGAATCGGAAGGCCCTTGCCAAGTGGGCTAATTTCCAGATGGCCGGAAGTTTCGCCGAGGCTATCGCTTGTTGTTTGCTTTGGTCTTTTTCCGGCGATCGCTCTCGGCTTGCATTTCTCGGACTGATTGAGCGACGAGCGGCGAGTACAGGCTCGAGACCCAGTTAGGATTTGTCCACTCCGGGTGATGAGAGATTGCGCGGTCGAAACCGAGAACAGCGGTGTCTGTTTCGTGTGCTTGCCACCGTTCCACTGCGGCGGCCATCATTTTTTCGGAAATTACTTCGTGCGCGCCTTCGATTTGGTCCGCTCGCATAATTGCTTCGAAGGCGTCAGCCAAGCGCCCCTGGTCGATGTCGATCCAAGCCATCCGGATGAGCATGCGAAGGTTG
>DATAMU010000632.1:0-2216 GCA_036266605.1 Candidatus Acidiferrum sp.
CCATTCCGCATCGAAACGCTTCCGATGCCCGCGCCGATCGAATTCGACAACTTTCGACTCCCGGCGAGCTACGCAAATTTCTACATCGCGAACGACCTGGTGATCGTTCCCACATTCAACGACGCCAACGACCGCGTCGCCCTCAACAAACTCGCCGACCTCTTCCCCGGTCGCGAAGTCGTCGGCATCGCGTGCCGCGACCTCGTCCTCGGCCTCGGCACGCTCCACTGCATGACCCAGCAACAACCCTGACGATTTTCGAAATCTGGTAGCACCTCGTGTAGGGGCGCAGCACGCTGCGCCCCAGCTTCGCAAGATGTCGGCCACCGGTCACTTGCCGCTTCACCACCCACTCATACCCGTAGTCCCGCAGTTGGCATTCCGCGCCCCCAACGCTACAATGCCGCATCTAAAAATCAACAACCGCAGTCGCCCGAGGAGGCCGAATGCTTGCAGCCCTAGCCTTGTCCCTTTTTCAAGGTCGCGTCGTCGTAGTGCAATATGAACGCGGCCTGATCGGTTGGATTCTGATCGGTCTCATCGCCGGCTGGCTCGCCGGAAAACTCTCGCGCGGCGCTGGCTACGGCTGCATTACCGACATCATTCTTGGTCTGATCGGCAGCGTCCTCGGCGGCTGGCTCTTCATGAAGCTCGGCATCCTCGGCGGTGGGTTCATCACGAGCCTCGCCGCCGCAACAGTCGGCGCAATCATCGTCGTCGCCATCGTCCACCTCATCATCCCTGGCCGCGGCTAGGTTTTGTAGGGTGTGGAGCTTTCTCCGCTCGGCCGCCGCTTCTTGCCACGATTCATCCGCGCCGCGCGAACCCAATTCGTAGGGGCGCAGCACGCTGCGCACCATGTCCGCAAGATCCTAGCGCCTCCCTGGTCTTTTCTTTCGCCCGTCTACAACGGTCTCGCCACCACCTCTTCCTTCGCAATCTTCTTCAACATCTCCTGCCCAACCCCCAAATGCTGATCCACCAGCAGCGACGGCGTATGCGCCAGCCATTCCGCCAGCGAAATGTCCGCATAATGCGGCGTCCTGAACATCTCCAAAAACGTCAGCTCCCCATCGCCAGTATTCTCGACATAGTGCGGGTTCGACTGCTGCACATATCCGACGTCGCCCGCCTCGACATCCATCGTCCGCGCGCGCCCACCCGCCGCAAAAATCGTCATCCGCCCCTTCCCGCTGATGTAGTACTGCCACTCATCCGCATTCGGATGCCAGTGCATCTCGCGCAGTCCGCCCGGCTTCAGCTTCACGATCGCCGCCGAAATCGTCGTGACCGGAAAATTCTTCGCATCGATAATCTTTACTTCTCCGCCCGAAGTAACTTTCGTCGGCTTCATCTCGCTCGTTCGAAAATCCATCCGCATCGGCGAAGGTCCGCTGCCTTCCGTCACATACGACTCTTCCTTCCTCAACTCCTCCGGCATTCCCGTCTGAAAAATAAACAACTCCTTCTTCGGCACCTTTTCGAACACAGCTTCACTCACCCCAAAATTCTTCGCCAACACTTCCTTCGGCGTATGCGTCAGCCAATCCGTCAGCAAAAACGTCTCGAACTCATTAAAATTCCCGTCGTCGAACACCAACAAAAACTGTGCCCCATCCGGCCCCAACCCCTGAATCGAGTGCGGTACCCCCGGCGGAAACAACCACAAATCGCCCACGCCAACATCCGACACAAAACTCTTCCCTGACACATCCACCGCGGTAATCCGCGCATTTCCGTACAGCATAATCGCCCACTCCGACGACACGTGCCAATGCAATTCGCGCACTCCGCCCGCCGTCAACCGCATCTCCACGCCCGCAATCGACTTCGACACCGGCAACTCGCGCACCGTCACCTGCCGCGTCCACCCGCCGCTCTCGATCCGCTTCCGCGCCATCGCGAACGGATACTTGAACGGCGGCACCGCGCCCGAATCCGTTTCCGTCCCCCACACCGCGCTCGGATTCTCCGCCTCTACCGCCGGATTCTGCGGCCCATGATTCTGCTCGTTCGGCAAATGATGATCCTGCGAACGCGGCGTCGGCTTCGTCGCCTCTTGCGCATTCGCGACACCAGCAGCCGCCGCTGCCGCCATCGCTGCTCCGATAAATCTTCTCCGAGCGATATCCAGACTCTTGTCCTCAGCCATTCCTCTTCCTTCCGAAAAAATGAAATGAATTACGAGCGACGCGCTCTCATGTCCGCGCTCGGCA
>DATAMU010000633.1:0-3083 GCA_036266605.1 Candidatus Acidiferrum sp.
ATTCAGGTGGGCAAACTGACGATGCAAGATTGCGACATCGTTGTGTTTGATATGGATCCAGCGGACCCACTCGATTTCTTCCTAGACCGCTATAAGGAACAGCTCGCGGCGGGATATACGAAGATCTCGACCGGCTTCCAGGTGCGCGAGTATATAAAGGATTTCGGCAAGCTGAATCAAGGCAAGAAGCCCGCCGCGGCAAAGAATTAGCAGCGGCGCTAAATCAAGAGAAAACAAACGGTTGACAGAGGGACAGTAAGGCTCTAGTTTTCCGAGCGGCTGGTAAACGCTTACTTCAATCTGTAGTCGATGCGAATTCCGTTCAGGAGAATCCGCTTATGGCACGTTCGTCGCGACGCTCATTTTTGAAAACCACTGCCGCGGCTGGGTTGGCCAGCTCGGCGAATCTGATGTTGGGGCGTTCCGCATGGGGACAGAGTAGCGGAACCGCGCGCGTCTATTTCGATACGCGACGGACGATTTCGCCGATCGATCGAAACATATTCGGTTCGTTTCTCGAGCACCTGGGCCGCGCGATTTACGAAGGAATCTACGATCCAGGATCGAAGCTATCGGATTCGAACGGATTCCGCAAAGACACGCTCGAAGAGATCAAGAAGGTCAACGTGCCGATTATTCGGTATCCCGGCGGGAATTTTGTGTCGGGCTACAACTGGCTCGACGGGATCGGGCCGAAGAAGGACCGGCCAGTGGTTTTAGATAAAGCGTGGAATTCGTTGAACTCGAATCAGTTTGGCACGGATGAGTTCATGACGTGGTGCAAGCTGGCGAATACGAAACCGTTGATGGGACTGAACCTGGGAACGGGGACACCGGAGGAAGCGGCGGCGCTGGTGGAGTATTGCAATGTCGATAAGGGAACGAAGTGGAGCGAACTGCGTCGGAAGAATGGCGCGGCGGAGCCATATAAGGTGGAGCATTGGTGCCTTGGCAACGAGATGGATGGTCCGTGGCAGATCGGGCATATGTCGGCGACGGAGTATGGATACAAAGCAGCGGACGCGGCGCGACAGATGCGCTATGTCGACAATTCGCTGAAGCTGATTGCGTGCGGGTCGAGCAGTTCGGGGATGCCGACGTACCTCGAGTGGGATCGCGAAGTGCTCGAGCAGTGCTACGACTATGTCGATGGGTTGTCGTTACACCGGTACTTCGACAATGCGGAGACGACGGGCGGCGATTCGGCTCATTTTCTGGCAATGAATTTGACGATGGACCGGCAAATCACGGAGTCACTGGCGGTGTGCGATCTGGTGCGCGGGCACAAGAGATCGTCCAAGCAATTGTGGTTGTCGTTCGATGAGTGGAATGTCTGGTATCGCGAGCGGCACGGGGATGCGGTAGACGGACACAAGACGTCGGCGCCGCATTTGCTGGAGGAGATTTACAACCTGGAGGATGCGCTGCTGGTGGGCGGACTGCTGAATACGCTGATTCGGAATTCGAATCGCGTGAAGATCGGATGTTTGGCGCAGTTGGTGAACGTGATTGCGCCGATCATGACGAACGCGGACGGGATTTTCTTGCAGACGATTTTTTATCCATATTCGTGGGCACTGCAATATGCGCGCGGGGCGGCACTGGATGTGTTGGTGGATTCGTCCACCTACGAGGTGAAGGGGTTGTACGGGAGTCGCGACGACAAGACGACGAGCGTTGCGCATCTCGATGTGTCTGGGTCGTACGACGCTTCGAGCGGGACGTCGGTGGCGTTTATTCTGAATCGCGATTTGGCGAAGGCACATGAGGTCGAGATTGTGTGGGAGGACAAGGCGCCGACGAAGGTGCAGGCGGCGTGGGTTTTGACAGGGGATGATTTGAAGGCGGTGAATAGTTTTGCGACGCCGAAGAAGGTGGTGCCGAGCGAGTTTGCGAAGCCGGCGACATCGAATGGAAGGACGAAGTTTGAGGTGCCGGCGAAGAGTTACACGATGGTGCAGTGGGGGATGTAAGAGAAGTCGAACGGTTGAAATCAAGCGGACATGGGGCGCAGCGTGCTGCGCCCCTACATTTTTGAGCCGACGTGTCAGATGAAATTGCGCTGACTAGCGGGCTGAAAATTTGAAGATGGTCACCGTGTGGTATTTCTGCTTCGGCTTCAGTTCGGTGCTGGGGAAGTCGGGATGATTTGGGGAATCCGGGAAGTGCTGGGTTTCGAGGCATAGAGCGGAGCGGCGGCCGTAGGTCACGCCTCCCTTCCCTTTTACCGTGCCGTCGAGAAAATTGCCGGTGTAGAACTGAACGCCAGGCTGATCTGTTGAGACTTGCATGACGCGGCCGGTGGTTGGTTCGTAAACTTCGGCGGCTAGCGCGACTTTTCCATCTTTCGAATCGAGCACCCAGTTGTGGTCGTAGCCGTGGCCGAGCTTGATTTGCTCGTCATCGGCTTCGATACGAGCGCCGACGGCGGTGGATTTCGTGAAGTCGAACGGCGTGCCCGCGACGGGCCTCAGTTCACCCGTGGGAATCAGGCCGGCATCAACGGGCGTGAATTTCGAAGCGTTCAGCGTGAGCATGTTGCCGAGGATGTCGCCCTTGCCCTGTCCGGCGAGATTGAAGTAGGAGTGGTTGGTGAGATTGACGACAGTGTCTTTGTCGGTCGTCGCGGAATAGTCGAGTTTGAGTTCGCCGCCGGAGAGCGTATAGCGAACGATCGCGGTGAGCGTGCCCGGGTAGCCGGCTTCGCCATTTTTGCTGACGTAAGTTAGCTCAACGCCGCCGGGAATTTCCTTGCCCTTCCAAACTTGATTGTTGAACCCGTGCGGACCGCCGTGGAGCGAGTTAGGCGGGTTGTTGATCGGGAGATTGTAGGTTTTGCCGTCGAGCGTGAACTGGCCTTTGGCGATGCGGTTGCCATAGCGGCCGATGAGCGCGCCGAAGAAGGCGCCGCCCTTCTCTGCGTTGCTGTTGCTAACGTAGCCATCGAGATTGTCGAAGCCGAGCACGATGTCGGCAGAGTTGCCGTTGCGATCGGGCGTCTTGAGCGAGACGACGATGCCACCGTAGGTGATGATGGTGGCTTCGACGGCGCCGTCGGTGAGCGTGTAGGCCTCGATTTGAGT
>DATAMU010000634.1:0-7228 GCA_036266605.1 Candidatus Acidiferrum sp.
CAGGGCTGGACAAATTATTTGAAGATGGTTGCGGACTATCAAGTGCACGCCGACGAATTTTTCACGACAAACGAACGCGTCGCTATTTTTGGAACGGCGAGCGGACGCTACGTCGGCCCAATCGGCCCGGGCACGAAGGCAGGGAACGGCGCGGCCGTGCAACACGCGAGTTCGCCGAGTGTGGATTCGGCTCTGGGGCCGAACGGGTTCTGGGAAGTGCCGGCGGCGTGGCGAGCGGTCGTGCAGGACGGCAAGATTGCAGAATGGCGCGTTTACGCGGACAATCAACCGCTGCGCAAATTGATGGGCGACGCAACGCCGTGACGGCCTGACTTCGCGGTTGAAAATCGCGAAGCCGCGATTTTTCAACGTGACGAGCGCCCGATCAAACCAAGCGATCGCCAGTGCGATTCTCTGGACGCGATGCTTGATTGAATAGCAGCGCAAAATCCATGAACGAACGAGAACTGGAAAAACTCCTGGAGTTGGTGCGAGGGGGAGAGCTTGCGCCGGCGAAAGCTGCCGAACGGCTGAAGCATATGCCGTTCGAGGATCTCGGTTTCGCGAAGGTGGATCACCATCGCGCGCTGCGGCAGGGATTCGCCGAGGTGATTTTCGGCAAGGGGAAATCGCCGCAGCATGTCGCGGAAATCGTGCGATCGATGCTGAGTCATCGCGACAGCAAGCACAATATTTTGGTGACGCGCGCGGACGAAAAGATTTTCGCGGCGGTGAAAAAGCTGAGGACAGGGAGATCTTCGCCGGCGAAATTTCATCCGCTGTCGCGAGCGATCACGATCGAGCGCAATTCGGAAATTTCCGGCAAGGGAACGGTCTTCGTGGTCTCGGCAGGAACGAGCGACATTCCCATCGCGGAAGAGGCGCTGCTCACCGCGCGCATGATGGGGAATCACGTCGAGCATCTTTACGACGTTGGCGTCGCAGGAATTCATCGCCTGCTGGAGCATCGCGAAGCGCTAACAAAAGCACGCGTAGTGATTTGTGTCGCTGGAATGGAAGGCGCGCTGCCGAGCGTGGTTGGCGGGCTGGTGGCGGCGCCGGTGATTGCGGTGCCGACGAGTGTGGGTTACGGCGCGAGCTTTGGCGGCGTTGCGGCGCTGCTGGGGATGCTGAATAGCTGTGCGTCGAATGTTACCGTTGTGAATATTGACAATGGATTTGGAGCGGCTTGCGTGGCGTCGTGCATCAACCGCGTTTGAAAAGGCTGAAGTAACGACGCAACGAAGTAATGAAGTAGCGAAGTAACGACAGGACCATTTCGGGAATACGTCCCCCCCACCCCCCCACCCTTTTTGCGCAAGAATGTCATTCTAAAGACGTTGCTCGTGCAGATGGTGCAAGGATGTGATTCTAAGGCGGTTACGGGCGCCGGGAGTTCACATGGAGCACCGGTGTGCAGCGGCCGGGTCTACTCACGGGCGGGCTAAGAGTCGAGGTTTGTTTAGGTTAGAGCAGGGAAGAAGAGAAAAGATAACGCAGAGGCGCAGAGAACGCAGAGGAGCGCGGAGGCGGTTGCGGGCTCTCAATATTCGAAGGGCTGATCCCGGTGGTCAAAACCGCCGGCAAGGATGCCTTCGAGGCTCAGGGTACACCGGCGCTACAACGGCTCACGGCTTGAGAAGGACTTTCATTACGTCTTTTTCTTGGGCGTAGGCGATGGCGGCCGGGGCTTCGTCCAGCGGGAAAGTGCGGGTGATCAGCGGGCGGGGATCGACCTTGGGTTCGCGGAGCAAGCGGATGGCTTTGGCGAAGGGGCCGCAGCGGGAGCCGACTACCGTGATTTCCTTTACGACGATGGGCCAAGTCTCGATGGGTGTTGCGCCGTGGAAGGTGGATTTGAGGATCAGGGTGCCGCGGGGCTCGGTGATTTGTTGAGCTAATGCCAAGCCCGTTGGTGAACCCGTCGCTTCGACTACTAGGGCGAAATTTTCTTTTACCTTCTTGAGATCGGCATCGGTGCCGCTGACCTTCTGTGTTTCGACGCGCGCTTTGCGCGGGACTTTTTCCGTACCGCCGCTTCCTGTGGCGTTCACAAGCCCTAACTTCGTTTCGTGTTTTCCATACATCACCACGCGCGGGATTTCGGTTTTCAGCACGCGAGCGATCAGCTGCGCCAGCTTTCCGTCGCCCAAGACGGCGGCGGCGTTGAATTTTTTTACGTCGATCTGATCGAGGATCTGGCAGGCGGCTGCCAGCGGTTCGACGAAGACGGATTGCTCGTCGGGGACGGTGGTCGGGACCTCGTGCAGATTTTCCGTGGGCAGAGTGAGGTATTCGGCGAAAGCGCCGTCGTGATTGACGATGCCGAGAACGGTGCGGCGGGCGCAGTGCGTTTTCAGTCCGCGAAGGCAGAATTCGCACAGCGGTTTGTAGCCGTAGGCGGAGCAGGAGACGTTGATGTCGCCGGTGACGCGGTGGCCGATCCAGCGGGATTGTTCGCGCTTGATTGCGGGAGTCGAGTGACCGCCGTCCCCGACCTTGATCACTTCACCTACGAATTCGTGACCGGGGATGCCGCGGAAGTCGTGGTAGCCGCGGAGGATTTCGACGTCGGTGTTGCAGATGCCGGCGAGGCGGACTTTGATGAGGGCCCAGTTGGGGCGGAGTTCCGGTAGGGGCTTTTCGATGGGGACGAGCTGGCCGTCTTGGACTTGGAAGGCTTTCACGTTGGGTGTGGATCCTCGAGATGATTTTAGCAGGGTTGAGTTTTTGGAGTTCAGGTGCGGAGATGGATTGGGAGACGTTGCGCTGAAATGCCATTCTTGAGTTTTTTGGGTTCCACGTTACAAGCCGCACCCTCAGAAACCTAGGGGTGCGGCACCCAAGAACGCTTAGCTCGGTTTGTCTCGGTTGGCGAGGAAGTTGTCGCGGCAGGATTTGGCTTCGGACATGAGGGCGGGGAAGTCGGGGGAGTTGGCGAGATTCGGATACGCCTTCGAATCGCGTTCAAGAAATTCGTAGGCGCAGAATCCGTCTTTTACCGCGCCTCTCATGATGGGAATCGAAAAATCATTTCCCAGGCAATGATTGAAGGTTAGCGCCTGACTATATCTGGGTTCGGGATCGCTCATCGCAGACAAATCCTTTTTCAATTTGTCCATCAACGCTGGGTAGTTCGCGGGTCGCGGATTGGAATAGCACGCCTCGATGGCGCGGCCGTGAAAAAAGGAACTGTCGGGCAGCAGGCGAATCTTGGCCAAGGCTTCGTCGGTTTTTCCGGTGCGAAGCAGATGGATCGCCGTGATGTTGTTGTTCCATTCGGAGCCTGGGTCGAGATCGAAAAACACCTTGCCGCGATCCGGTATCTCGGGCCCGAGATATAAGCCGGCACAAGAGCGAAACATATAATTGCCAGGATCGAGACGGACCGCGGTGTCGCACTCGTTTCGCGCTTCTTCCAGAACGCCGCCATAGCGCAGTACGTAGGAAAGCGTGAAGTGCGCAATCCCGCTCTGCGGATGGCGCTTGACCATGGATTTCGCCTGTCGGTACGCCTGCACGAGGTTTCCGCGATCGGTGTCCTGAGAGATGATTTGCTGTTCGGCATTGACTAGATTGGGATCGAGAGCCAGCGCGCGCTGCAAGGTGGTGTAAGAACGATACGACGTGGGATCGGAGCGGTACGTAGGACCTTTCATGAGCCCGATGCCAGTTCCGTATTCTTCGTCGTAGTAATACCGAATCCCCAAGGCGGCCAGAGACGGAGCGAAGTCTGGGTCGAGGCCCACAGAACGCTCCAACATGCGAATGGCTTCGGTGTTTTGCGCGCCATCGTGGGCGAGAGCGATGCTGCGAAGATAAAGGTCGTAGGCTTCTTCGTTCTTCGGGCGCGTGCCGCCGGTATCGCTTGTGTCGGACACGCCAAGTTTCTGGATCATTCCATTCAGCACGCTCGACGTGACTTGATCGTGCATCGCGACTTGATCGTCGGCTGCGACGGTAAGAGATTTCACCCACAGAGAGCTGTCGCCGGCGACGTCGATCGCTTCCATCGTGAGTTGTAGATTCTTTCCAACCTTTTGATAGTGACCCGTGATGAGGCGGCCAACGTGAAGTTCTTTGCCGGCTTGCTCGACGTCGATGTCGGCCTTCGCGTATTTGGCGGTGGTGGCGAAGGGGCGAACCGAAAGGCCGCGCATGGAGGAAAGCGTGGTGGCGACTTCGTCGGGCAGAGCCATTCGCAGGTAGTCGAAGTTTGCGTCGCCGCCGAGATTTTGGAATGGCAGGACGGCGACGGCCACGGATTGAGCGGGACTCGATCCGGTTGAGGCGGAGCGGTTGGGCGAACGCCAGATCACGAAGAGAACAGCAACTGCGAACACAGCGATGCCAACACCCATGACAACCAGCCACGGATTGCGAGCGGCGGGCGCTGGCGTTGTGGCGGTTGCTGCGGATGCGCTAGATGCTGAGGCTGCGGCCGCGCGCGATGGATGCGAGCCGGTGTCGCGCTGGGCGCGCTTGAGGTCGGCGCGCATTTCAGAAGCGTGCTGGTAGCGCGTGTCGCGATCTTTTTCGAGCGCTTTACGGATGACGGCGTCGAGTTCCGCGTTGATTCGAGCGTTGAGTTGCGTTGCTGGAGTGGGAGCCGCGTGAACGATCTCATCGTAGATCGCGCCGCTGGATTCGCCGGTGAAGGGGAGCTTGCCCGTCGCCATTTCATACAAAACGATACCGAAAGAAAAAAGATCGGAACGGGCGTCGAGCGGTTTGCCGAGCACTTGCTCGGGCGACATGTAAGCGACGGTGCCGAGCGTCGAGCCGGGGCTGGTGAGTTGTTCTTCGCCAACGAGTGTGTTGGCCGCGTCGGCGTCATCGACGACGGTCGCGCCGGTTGCGACGGAGGAGAATTTTTCGTCGAGCTTGGCGAGGCCGAAGTCGAGAATTTTTGCGTGGCCGCGATGGGTGACGAAGATGTTGGCGGGCTTGATGTCGCGATGCACGATTCCGGCGGTGTGCGCGGCGTCGAGCGCGTCGGCGATTTCGATCGAAAGCGTGAGCAGCCTGTCCATTTCGAGCGGGCCGCTGGAAATGGCGTGCTTAAGCGTCATGCCGTCGAGAAATTCCATGGCGATGAAGCGGATGCCGCCTTCGCTTTCGCCGATTTCGTAAATGGTGCAGATGTTTTGGTGATTGAGCGCAGAGGCGGCGCGGGCTTCGCGGCGGAAGCGTTCGAGCGCGGCGGGATCTTTGGCGACGGCGTCGGGAAGAAATTTCAGTGCAACGAAACGGCCGAGCGTCAGATCTTCCGCTTTGTAGACGACTCCCATTCCGCCGCCGCCGAGTTTTTCGACGATGCGGTAGTGGGAGATTGTTTGGCCGAGCATGGGTTGATGGATGGTAGCCGGGGCAGGGTGGGGCGTCAATCAAAGGCGATCAAATGCGAAGTAATGAGGGAACGAAGTAAAGAAGTAGTGACGAAGAAAAAATCTAACGCAGAGACGCGAAGTGCACAGAGGCTCGCGGAGATGTCTCCGTGCTTCTCTGCGGACTCTGTGCCTCTGCGTTAGATTTTTCTTTCCAGATTTTGCCTAACGAAGAGCGGCGGCGATCGATTGAACGAGTTGCGGCTCTTGCGCGGGGAGGACGGTGCGGAGATCGAGGATGAGGCGGTCGGACTCGACGCGGGCGATGACGCTGATGCCGGCGGGAGCGCGGCGGAGGCGCTGTTCGAGTTGGGCGGCGGAGTAGAGCGGGCTCGTGATGCGAATGAGTTTTGTGGGAAGCGATTGCGCGGGGGTGGAGCCGCCGCCGACGAGAGAGGACCCGTCGACGATGTCGAATTTGTTTTCGGCTTCGCCTGCGTTTTTGCCGGGGGGAAGTTCGGCGGCGAGATCGCGTAGGAAATTTTCGGCGCGGAGTTTGACGTCGATGGCAGTGGCACGAATCATGCGCAGCGCGGGAATTTCGTCGTGCGCGGCGCGAAGATAGGCGCCGAGCGTGGCTTCGAGCGCGGCGATGGTGAGCTTGTCCACACGGAGCGCGCGGAAAAGCGGATGGCGGCGAATTTTTGCGACGAGATCGCGTTTGCCGGCGATGATGCCGGCTTGCGGGCCGCCGAGAAGCTTGTCGCCGCTGAACATCACGATGTGTGCGCCGGCTTCGAAGCTGTGGCGCACAAGCGGCTCGGTGATGCCGTGCGCGGAAAGGTCAACGAGGCAGCCGGAGCCGAGGTCTTCGACGAGCGGGAGATTTTTTCGTTGCGCCAGCGCTGCGAGTTCTTGCAGTGATGGCTTGTCGGTGAAGCCGGTGATTTGGAAATTCGAAGGATGCACGCGGAGAAGCACGCGCGTTTTTTCGGTGATGGCGTTTTCGTAGTCTGCGAGGCGCGTGCGATTTGTGGTGCCGACTTCGCGGAGCGTGGCGCCGCTTTGCGCCATGATTTCGGGGATGCGGAAGCCGTCGCCGATTTCGATGAGTTCGCCGCGCGAGACGAGGACTTCGCCGTCGCGCGCGAGGGCGGCGAGAGCGAGAAGGACGGCGGCGGCACAATTGTTGACGACGATAGCGGCTTCGGCGCCGGTGAGGCGTTCGAGGAGATGCGCGGTGTGGACGTCGCGCTTGCCGCGGGCACCGAGCTCGAGGTCGTATTCAAGATTCGAATATTGCGTGGCGGTGCGGCGGAATTCTTCGACGGCGGCCTCGGTGAGCGGTGCGCGGCCGAGATTGGTGTGAAGGATGACGCCGGTGGCGTTGATCACGGGCTGGAGCGATTGGGCGAGGATCTGCTCGACGGCGTTAGCGATTTCGTTTTGCAGAGCGGCGGGATCGAGAGGAAGGATGATCGTGCGGCGGCCGTGAGCGCCCGCGCCTTCTTGGGAGGCAGCAGCTTCGGCAGCAAGGCGTGCACGAAGATCGGCGAGCGCAGCGCGTGTAATTTCGAGGAGGAGATTGCGGTCGATGCGCTCGGCGAGCGCGGCCAGGCGCGGTGCCCGAAGTAGTTCGTCCACCGACGGGATTTGGCGGAGTAGGTCGGATTTTGGGGTAGACGCCACGGGAGTATTTCAGCACAGAATGCGCGTTTTGGGGCGTCGGGGCATGGAAGGCCTGGCCGTTGGTACAGGTCTGAGGCGGCAAAAGTACGGTGTTGAGATGGGTGAAAGACGGCGCGCGTACCGTTGACGCTTACAGGCGCCGTTTCTACGATGAATTGAGAGGAACAGGTCCAGGTTTTATGGCAGCGACGATTGACGAAGAACTGAGCGGA
>DATAMU010000635.1:0-5782 GCA_036266605.1 Candidatus Acidiferrum sp.
TGGAGTCGCGAAGACGACATCAAGTTTGATTCGTATCACTCGGTGTCGGCGATGTATTTGAAGGCGGCGCTGGGAGCAGATGGGAAGCCGAATGCGTGGCTGCAGCGGACGGTGTTTCCGCCGATCGGATCGACGTTCACGGCGGGGACGGAATATTCGGCGCCGGATGAATTGGGGCTGGGGTTCAGCGATTTGCCGTATGCGATTCCGAATCACCGGTCGGAGAATGGGCCGGCGCAGGCGCACGTTCGGATCGGATGGTTCCGGTCGGTGGCGAATATTTATCATGCGTATGCGATTCAGTCGTTTGTGGATGAGTGCGCGGTGGCGGCGGGCAAAGACGCGGTGGAATATCAGCTGGCGCTGCTGGGACCGGATCGGATTGTGCCGAAGAGCGAGTTGCCGAAGGACTATTCGAACTACGGCGGGGATTATTCAGCGTATCCGATCGACATCGGACGATTCCGTCGCGTGTTGCAGCTTGCGGCGGAGAAGTCGGGATGGGGCAAGAAGAAATTGGGGGATGGATTCGGGATGGGGATTGCGGTGCACCGGAGCTTTTTGACGTATGCGGCGAGCGTGGTGACGCTGCATGTGGATGACGCGGGGAAGGTGCACATTGATCGCGTGGATCAGGCGCTGGATGCGGGGACAGTGGTGAATCCGGAGATGGTGCGCAATCAGTTTGAGGGCGCGGCGACGATGGGGACGAGCATCGCGTATTTCGGGGAGATTACGGCGACGAAGGGCGTGGTGGATCAGGGGAACTTTGACGATTACCAGATGGCGCGGATGAATCATGCGCCGCGCGAGACGCATGTGCATATTGTGGAGAACGACGCGCCTCCGGGAGGAGTTGGCGAACCCGGGTTGCCGGCAGTGGCACCGGCGATTTGCAATGCGATTTATGCGGCGACGGGGAAGAGGATTCGGGAGTTGCCGTTGTCGAAGACGGGGTTGGTTTAGAAGAGAAGAAAAGAAGAAGAAAGAATATAACGCAGAGTTCGCAGAGGCGCGGAGAACGTTGAAGATTACATTGTGCGGACATGGGGCGCAGCGGTGCTGCGCCCCTACATTTTTGTGGGCGATTTTTTCGTTGGCGCTGGCGGTCGGATTTGCTTTTGTGCCGGGAGCGATCGCGCAGCGGAAGCCGGTGTTGAAGCAGATTGAGCTGCCGCATCCTTATTACTATCGCGAGATGTATTTGCCGGTGTTGACGAGCGGGCCGAGTAGTGTGACGTGGTCGCCGGATTCGCGGGAAGTGATCTATTCGATGGGTGGGGCGTTGTGGCGGCAGAACATCAATTCGAACACGACGCAGCAGATCACGGACGGGGCGGGATACGACTATCAGCCGGATTGGTCGCCGGATGGGAAGAGCGTTGTCTATGTTTCGTATCAGCATGATGCAATGGAACTGTGGCAGCTTGACTTGGCGACTGGTATTTCGCGGCAGATTACAAAAGGTGGCGCGGTGAATGTGGAGCCGCGGTGGTCGCCGGATGGGAAGAAGATTGTATTTGTTTCGACGGAGTATCACGGGCGGTTTCATATTTTCGTGATGGATGCGGGCGACGGATTCGCGGTGGGCGGTAAGGCGAGTGTCGTGCGGCTGACGGAAGAGACGAAGAGCACGTTGCCGCGGTACTACTACGCAGAATATGACACGGAGATCCATCCAACGTGGTCGCGCGATGGTAAGGAGATTTTGTTTGTTTCGAATCGCGGACATATTTATGGGACGGGCGGATTCTGGCGGATGCAGGCGGAGCCCGGAGCAGACGCGCGGGAGATTCATTACGAAGAGACGACGTGGAAGGCGCGGCCGGATTTTTCGCCGGATGGGACGAAGATTTTGTACAGCTCATATCTGGGGAGGCAATGGCATCAGCTTTGGGTGATGCCAGCGAACGGGGGCGACGCGTTTCCGATTTCGTATGGGGATTGGGATGAGACGTATGCGCGGTGGTCGCCGGATGGGAAAAGGATTGCGTTTATCTCGAATCGCGGCGGGACGCCGGAGATTTGGTTGCAGGATTTCCCGGGGGGCGGGCAGCGGCATCTTGTAACGAGCGAACTGAAGCACTTGAAGCCGCGAGGACGGATTGAAGTCACGGTGACTGACCCTAGCGGAAAGCCAACACCCGCACGCGTTTCTGTCACCGACGATGCGGGAAAGTTTTTTGCACCGCGATATGCGTGGATCAGCGGCGCTGATGGATTCGATCGGGCCGAAAGCGAGTTTGAGCCGCATTATTTTCCGTCGGGAGGGACGGCGGCGATCGAAGTGCCTATCGGGAAGATCCATGTCGAGGTGATGAAGGGGTTTGAGTTCGAGTTTCAGAGGCGGGATGTTGAGGTGGGCGCGGGGGGAGTTGTGAACGTAGCGGTCAAGTTGAAGGCGATCGGCGTTCGGAAAGAAAAGTCAAAACCGGAGCGTAGTGGAGATTTGGCATCGTGCGGTCCTGGGGCGCAGCAGTGCTGCGCCCGTACAACGTACGGGAGTCGCGATGATCGCGGGGGACAGCGGAACAGCGGTGGTGGCGAATGTTGGGTGAGTAGCGATTTGCACGTGCATATGAATTATGGCGGGGAGTATTGGAATTCGCCGGAACATTTGGTGTTGCAGGCGGAGGCGGAGAATCTGGGGATTGTGAACAATTTGATTGTGAACAAGGAACAACGAATTCCCGACATTGCGTATGCGGGACATCGCGTGGACGCGGCTTCGAATGCACGGGCGATGGTGGTGCATGGGCAGGAATTTCACACGACGCAGTGGGGACATCTTGGGCTGCTGAATATTCGCGATGGGATTTTGTTGCCGGGTTATGCGGGTTATCCGGGGACGGCGGCGACAAGTTTGTTGCCGATGGATGCGGATGTTGCGGATATGGCGCATGCGCGGGGTGCGCTGGTAGGAGTGGCGCATCCGTTTGACGAGGATCCGGCGGCGGTGCCGCACACGCAGGAAGATACACCCGAGGAGTTGGCGGCGGATGTTGCACTGGGGAAGCTGGATTATTTGGAGGTTGTTGGATTCAACGATTATCGGGCAACGGCGGGAGTTTGGTATCGACTGCTCGATTTGGGATTTCGGATTCCGGCGGGAGCGGGGACGGATGCGATGGCGAATTTCGCTTCGCTGCGCGGGCCGGTGGGGATGGACCGGGTATATGCGCGGGTGCCGAGCGGACCGGTGAAGATCGAATCGTTTCTGGATGCGCTCAAGAGCGGGAAGACGGTTGCTACGAATGGGCCGCTGCTGGATTTTTCGCTGGGCGGAGAGCAGATCGGTGGCGAGGTGAAGCTGAGCGGGGCGAAGAACGTTTCGTTTTCGGCTTCGTTGCGGTCGATTGTGGCACTGGATCATTGGGAATTGGTTTGTTATGGAGCGAACTCGGCGCGAGGTGGCGGCTGGCCCTATTTTGTACAGGAATTGAAGATGGGTGCTTCGCGCGATGGGGGCGAGGCGCGAGGTGAAGTTGCGATCGAGAAGAGTGGGTGGTGTTTGGTGCGGGCGTCGAGCGACAAGTCGAAGTATCCGATTCTCGATAACTATGTTTACGGGACGACGAGTCCGATTTATGTGACGGTCGATGGGAAGAAGCCGACATCGCGCGAGGATGCGGAATATTTTGTGAAGTGGATGGATCGGACGACGGCGATGGCATCGAAATATGCGTACTGGAATTCGGATGCGGAGAAAGACGTGGCGCTAAGAAGGTTGAAGGCGGCGCGGGCGATTTATGAAGGGCTGCGCTAGATCGGGCGCAAAGAGGAATTAACCACAGAGAACTCAGAGAGCTCGGAGAAATGCGGAAGAAAAAGACAACGCAGAGGCGCAGTGAGCGCTGAGGTTCGCGGAGGCGAGTCGGCAATTTGTAAGCATGGATTCGTTGACGGGTTGCGCTGCGAGTGGTTACGATGGCTCGGGAGTCACGTCGAGACGGAATTGAGGGAGACCGATGGCAAAGAAGAGCGGATTGACGAAAGTGGCGGTGAAAATTGGGACAGCTGTTGGCAAGGCAGACAAGACGGCGCACAAATTTGCGAAAGCGGGCGCCCTGGCGAAAAGGGAGCTGGCGGATGTTACGAAGCAGGTGGAATCGCTGAAGAAGCAGCTGGCGAAGACGACGAAGAAGCTGCGGCTCGCGTTGCGCTGATGCGCGACCGATCCAATATAAGGTGGCCGACTTTTAGAGGAGGAGCGTTGATTGCGCTCCTCCTTTCTTTTTGTGCGGGCGGGGCCAAGGCGCAGTGGCGTCCGCTGAATCCTGTGAAGGATGTGCAGAAGCAGGCGGACGGGATTTTGCTGAAGATGGAGCGCGGGACGCTGCGGATCACGGCTTGCTCGGATTCGATCGTGCGCGTGACGTATGCGCCGGGCGATGCGATTCCAGATACGCCGCAATATGCGATCACAAAGAAGGATTGGGCGCCGGCGCATTGGTCGCTGCTGGCGGATGCGGACGGGAAGAACTACAAGGTTTCGACGCCGCTGGTTTCTGTGACGGTCGCCAAGAAGGACGGGACGATTCTGTTTGCGGACGCGAAGGCGACGAAGCTTTTTGAGGATTACGACCGGTCGCTAACGCCGGTGGAAGTGAACGGAGAGAAGACGTATCACTCGGAGATGTTTTCGAATTTGTGGGATTCGACCGAGGGATTTTTCGGGCTGGGGCAACATCAGGCGGGAGTGTGGAATTATCACGGCGAAGAGGTCGAACTTTCACAAGCGAACACGAATATTTCCGTGCCGATCGTGCTGTCGAGTAAAGGTTACGGGATTTATTGGAACAATTCGTCGCGCAGCCGATTCAACAATCGATTTCCGCATGAACTTTATCTGAGCTCGGAAGTCGCGGACACGGTTGACTATTATTTTATTTTCGGGCCGGAGTTCGACAACATCGTCGCGGCGTATCGGGAGATGACGGGTCAGGCGCCGATGTTTGGGAAATGGGCGTATGGCTTTTGGCAGTGCAAAAACAAATATGAATCGCAGGCGGAAGTGCTGGCTGTGGCGCACAAATATCGCGAGCTGCACATTCCGGTCGATAACATCGTGCAGGACTGGTTCTGGTGGAACATCATGGGGGAACCGGTCTTCAACAAAAACTATCCCGATCCCAAGGGGATGATCGACGATCTGCATCAGAATCATTTTCACGCGATGTTTTCGTTCTGGCCTTATTTTCGGCCGGGATCGCAGGTTTATGACGAGATGGACAAGCGCGGATGGTTCATCGACAAGATGAAGGTGAGCGGATTTCATCCGGCGGGGCAGGCGCTGTATGACGCGTTCAATGCGGATGCGCGCAAGTATTACTGGGGGTTGATCGACAAAGGATTGTTCAAGATTGGTGCGGATGCCTGGTGGCTGGATACAGATGAGCCGGAGACGGAAGGGCGCGAAACGAATATTTTGGTAACGAACAAGGTGGCGCCAGGGAGCGGCGCGCGGTACGCGAATTTGTATCCGCTGATGACGACGACGGCGGTGTACGAGGGACAGCGGGCGGCGTCGGATCAGAAGCGCGTGTTTATCTTGTCGCGATCAGCGTTTGCGGGAGCACAGAGGAACTCGATCACAGCGTGGTCGGGAGATGTGGAATCGAACTGGCTCAGCTTTGCGCGGCAGATTCCCGCGGGGCTGAATTTTTCGCTGTCGGGAATTCCGTATTGGACGACGGACATCGGCGGATTCATCGTCGGAAATCCGGACGATCCGGCTTATCGGGAATTGTTTGTGCGGTGGTTTGAGTACGGGACGTTTTGT
>DATAMU010000636.1:0-3441 GCA_036266605.1 Candidatus Acidiferrum sp.
AATCCGCCGACGCCGCGAAGAAGGGTCTCGAGAGCGCCGGATTCAAGGCCATCGTGAAGCACTGATGGCGCGAGCATTCGCGAGTTTCTTTCGTTCGCCTGCCGGAACGCCGACGCCCAACTCTTTCCGCTATGTGTTCGCCGCTCTGTCGGGCGCTGCGCTTTCGTTCTCGTTCACTGGTTTCTATCTCAGCATTTATTCCTACGTCTGCGTCGGCATTCTGCTGATCGTTATCTTCGGTGCGAAGCCGCGCGTGGCGTTTCTCTGCGGCGGATTGCACATGCTGTTCTACATCGTCACTTCGGTTCCGTGGATTGCGGATGTGCTTGCGGAGCATGGCGGAATTCCGAAGATTGCCGGTTGGGGATTGGTCGTTCTGATCGGCTTGTATCTCGGTTTGCTCTGCGGCGGATTCGCGTGGTGCGTGAATCGGCTTGCGCAGCGCAGTATTTTGCTGGCTTGTGTCGGAGCGCCGTTTCTTTGGGTCACGCTCGAATTCGTGAAAGAGCATTTTCCGGAAATCAGTTTTCCGTGGGGATTGCTCGGCTACTCTCCGTCGTCGAATCTTGGTTTGCTGCAAATCACGACGCTCACTGGAATTTACGGACTTTCTTTTTTTGCAGCAGCAATCAACGCGATTTTTGCCTGGTGCGATGCGTCCACGGAAACTCCGGTTCGTACTCGCGTGACCGTTCTCGTTACGACGCTCGTGCTGCTGATCGCGATCATTCTCATCGCTCCGCGATTCGTGCCGACAGTTCCTGCGAATCACTACGCTCGCGGGGTGCAGCTGAATTTTCCCGAGGTCAACGACTACCCGGCGAATTGGTATCCGCTGCACGCCGAAGATCTGAATGAGATCGAACAACTCAGCCTCGAACCGTCCGCGAAAAATCCGGACATGCTGATCTGGCCGGAGACGCCGGCGCCGTTTTCGTTCGAGGACGCTCGCTTCCTGAATCGGGCGAGCGAAATCGGAAAGAAATTCGGGCACCCGTTTCTTGCCGGGTCGATCGAGTGGCGGCCCCTGGCGCCGACTGGGCAGCAGATGATCAGTCATACGCTGGTGCCGTACAACAGCGCGGTGCTGGTCGATAAGACGGGGCGCGCGGTGTTTACGTACGACAAGATTCATCTTGTGCCGTTCGGCGAGTACGAACCGTTTCCGCTGATTCATCGCGTGGTGAAAAGCGTTTCGAGCGAGATCGGCGGCTTCGCGAAGGGAACCAAGTTTGGCGTCGCGAAACTTCCGAACGGTTTTTCGTTTTCCTCCTTCATCTGCTACGAAGCGATCTATCCTGGCGAAATCCGCAAATTTGCGGCCGAGGGCGCGCAGCTCTTCATCAATATTTCCAACGACGGATGGTTCGGGCATTCGGCGGCGGCGGAGCAGCATCTGCGTATGGCGCGGGTACGCGCCGTCGAAAATCGGCGATTTATGCTGCGCGTGACCAACAGCGGCATCACAGCGTCGGTCGATCCGTATGGGAGGATTTTTTCACCGGTGCCGCCGGATGTGCGCGCGGGCGTCGATCTGCCGTATGACTTTCGGACGGATAAGACCGTGTACACGCGGTTTGGAGACTGGTTCGCTTGGCTGTGCGTCATTGTTTCCGTTATTCTTGTGGCCTCAACGTTCCGCAAGGGTGAATCCGCGGGCGAGGGAATTGCGATTCCGGTGGTTGAGCCGTTGTTGGACGCGCCGGTCGCAACGGCGTAAAAGAAAGAAGGCGGGGCAAGCCCCGCCCCTACAAAGTCGTGCAAAGACCGCAAATGGAAGCGCGGGGTAGATCCGCAACGGAATGGCGACGTAAAGTCGCCGCTACAAAGTTGTTTGAGAAGAAGGGTGGCGTGAAAGCCGCCCGTACAAAGGTCAATTCGATCATATGATTCTTGAAGATTTGCAGTATCGCTATGAAAGCTTAAAACCTCGCATTGCCCTCGTTCGGAGTTTTCTTTGACGCCGCGCAGCACCAGCAAAGACTGAACGCGCTCGAAGCCAAAGTTTCGGAACCCAATTTCTGGAACGATCAGGACGCGGCGCAGGCCGTCTTGCGCGACCGCAAGCGCTCGGAAGATCAGATCAACGCCGACGCGAAATTGACCACGATCGCCGGCGACATCGACACTTACATTTCGCTGGCGACGGAAGAGACTAACGCGGCGCAGCGCGCCGATCTGCTGAAGGATCTCGACCGCGAGTTGACGAGCGCGGAGACGTTTGTCTCCGAGCAGGAGACGCGGACGCTGCTCTCCGGCGAGAACGATCACCTCAACGCGATCATGACGATCAAGCCGGGCGCGGGCGGAACGGAGTCGCAGGATTGGGCTTCGATTTTGCTGCGCATGTATCTGCGCTGGGCGGAGCGCAAGGGAATGAACGCTGTCGTGCTGGATGAATCCCCCGGCGACGAAGCGGGGATCAAGAACGCGACCGTGCAATTTTCGGGCGAGAACGCATACGGATTGCTGACGGGTGAAACCGGAGTGCACCGGCTGGTGCGGATTTCTCCATTCGATCAGGCGGCGCGGCGGCACACTTCGTTCGCGTCGGTGTTCGTGATTCCGGAAATCGACGATCGCATCGAGATCAATATTCGTCCGGAAGATTTGCGCGTCGATACGTATCGCGCGGGCGGCAAGGGCGGGCAGAACGTCAACAAGGTGGAGACCGCGGTGCGCATCACGCACATCCCGACGAACACGGTGGTGGCGTGCCAGGTGGAGCGCAGCCAGGGCAAGAACCGCGACCTGGCGATGAAGATGCTGCGCTCGAAGCTCTACGATCTGGAAATGCAAAAGCGGCAGGAGCACACCGACAAACTCGACGATACGAAGCTCGACATATCGTTCGGCAGCCAGATCCGGTCGTACGTGATGCAGCCGTATCGGCTGATCAAGGATCACCGGACGAAATTTGAAGTCGGCGATGTGGATCGCGTGCTGGATGGGGACATCGATCCGTTTATTCGGTCGTACCTGATGGCGAAGAAGACGGGGAAGGTAAGCGTTACGGCGGACGACGACGTTTAGTGAGTAGCGACCCTTCGGATTTCGGACTGCGTCCTCTCCGCTCAGGGCAAGCGTAAAGAAGCAATGAGATAAAGACCCTTCGGACCTAACGTCTCTCAGGGCAAGCGTAACGAGAAAAGCGAAGGCACAAGAGCGTTGCGTTTGAGCGTTGCTTACGAGCGTTGTTCTGGTGGTGCGGTTTAAAACAGCAGGTCCCTCGCTCCGCTCGGGACGACAGGTTTTGCGCTGGTTCCGTTTCGGGAATGTGGTTAACAATATGACCCACCTACCCCCGGTTTTTGCGTAAGTGTTGATTCTGCTCGGTTTTAAATTCTTTGGAATCTGCACTTGCGTAAGTGCGGATGCTAAAGGAGTTACGAGCGTGTTTCGCGAGGGATGACCGCGGAGGGAATTTTTGAATTGGCGCGC
>DATAMU010000637.1:0-4736 GCA_036266605.1 Candidatus Acidiferrum sp.
TTTGAGATTGGGGATGCGGAGTTGTTGGCCGATGGCGTTGCCGTTGGGCCAGAGCTGGCGCGCCATGGTTTGGTTGATGACGGCGAGATGCGCGGCGCGGAGAATTTCGCGGCGATCCCAGAGGCGGCCTTCGATCATGGGAATGTGCAGAACGGAAAAGTAGTTTTGGTCGATGTAGTTGAGCGAGACTTCGGGATTTTCGGCGGAGCCTTTGCCGAAGATTTCGACGCGCTGGCGGTTGCCATTGGAGGGAGGTGTGGCGTTGGTGGAGATGCCGGCCTCGACGACTTCGGGCATGGCGGCGATGCGCGTGCGGATCGTTTCGAAATACTGCGAGCGGGCTTGCCAGTCTTTGTAAGTGTTCTCGTGGATGGGGATGGGGACGGACATGGTGTTGTGGGGGTCGTAGCCGAGATGGGCGCTGAGGATGCGCATGAAGCCTTTGCCTGCCGCGCTGGCGACGGTGAGGAGGAGGATGGTGAGCGCGACTTGCGCGGCGATGAGCGCGTTGTGGGCGCGCTTGGCGCTGGCGCTGCCGGCGACACGGCGTCCGCTGCCTTGCATGAGGCGGGCGACGTCGGGGCGAGAAAGTTGAAGAGCGGGCGAGAGGCCGAAGATGACGGATGTGACGATCGCCAGGCCTACGCAGAAGAGCAGGACGGGAATGTTGACCTTGATGATGGATTCGGCGGGGAAGCGATGGGGCATCCAAGCGACGATGAGCGGAAGGCTCTTCCACGCGATGAGAATGCCGAGCGCGGCACCGGTGAGGGCGATACCGAGGGATTCGGTGAGAAGCTGGCGAATCATGCGGGAGCGGTCGGCGCCGATGGCGGCGCGGACGGCGAGTTCGTGCTGGCGCTCTGTGCCACGGGCGAGGAGCAGGATGGAGACGTTTCCGCAGCCGATGAGGAGCAGGGAGGCGACGGCGCCGAGGAGGATGTAGAGCGTGGTGCCGAGAGGGCGGGCGTAGAGCTCGATGATGCTCCGGAGGCTGATGCGGAAATTCTCGGGGTAGTTTTGCGGAGAGTCTTTGGCGAAGCGCTCGACGATCGGTTGAAGTTCGGCTGTGGCTTGAGCGACGGTGAAGCCGGGCTTGAGTCGCAACGAAACGCCCTCGTAGATGTGGGGATCCTCGGTGAGCTTAAGCGGGAGATAGAGTTGGGCTTCGGCCCACTTGAAGCGGGGAGGCATGATGCCGACGATCTGGTATGGCTTGTGGACGAGCTGGATCGTGCGGCCAACGACGTTGGGATCGCCGAGGTAGTAGCGCTGCCAGAATTCGTAGGAGAGGACGACGACGGGCTGCGGATCTTGGCCGTAGGGGCCGTCAGAGGGCACGAGCCAGCGTCCGTAGAGCGCGGCGACTCCCCAGTGGTTTGGAGCATTTGGAGTGAGATAGCTGGCCTGGACGTCTTCTGGGATGTCGCCATCGGTGGTGGTGAGGTTCCAGTTGTCCATGCCGGTAACGCTTTCGACGGAATTCGCCTGGCGGAGCTGCTGGATTTGGGGCCCGTTGAAGCCGGTGTAGCGGATGTTGCCGGACTTATCGAGAAGGCGGAACTCGACCATGCGGTCGGCGTTCGGGTAGGGGAAGGGATCGATGAGGACGGCGTAAATGACGGAGAAGACGGCGCTTGTGGCGCCAATGCCGAGAGCGAGCGAGAGGACGGCGGTGAGGACGAAGCCGGGGCGTTTGCGGAGTTCACGGGCGGAGTATTGGAGGTCGGAGAGGAGAGATTGCATATTGGGTGGCACCTCGCGAATGTGTCGCCGGCTGCGTGAATGGACGAGATTTGGCCTTCGCGGTTAGGGACGATGCTGTGACGGCAAAGGTTTGATCGAAGTTGCGAAACGGCTTCTTGTTGGAACGAAGCGGTTTAAGTCGCGTGTGTGGCGTTCAGTGGATTGGGCACATCAAATGAGGGCTGAGGGGCGTCGTGTATAATTGAGGTTCAGGGGAATTTGTGGATTCGATGGGGAATACGGCTAATAAGGCGAAGGTAGAGGCATCGGCGTCGGTGAAATGGCGGCGGCGGGCGAGGTTTGTCCGTTCGCGGACGCGCGAGATTTTGAAGATTGGCAAGGCGCTGGCCTCAACGAAGCATCCCTTCCTGGTGCACATCATTCCGATGCGGCGCTGCAACCTCGATTGCGGTTATTGCAATGAGTACGACGACGTGTCGAAGCCGGTGCCGCTGGAGGAGATGAAACGGCGGCTGGATATTTTGGCGGACATGGGCACGTCGATGATTACGATCAGCGGCGGCGAGCCGTTGATGCATCCGGAGTTGGAAGAAGTGATCCGGCACATGCGGAAGCGCGGGATTTACGCCGGGATGATCACGAACGGGTTTTTGCTGAGCAAAGAGCGGATTGCGAAGCTGAACGATGCTGGGCTGGAGTTCTTGCAGATCAGTATCGACAACGTGACGCCGGACGAAGTGTCGAAGAAGAGTTTGAAGACGCTGGATTCGCGGCTGGAGTGGCTGTCGCAGTACGCGGTGTTCCAGGTGAACATCAATTCGGTGCTTGGCAGCGGCGTTAAAAATCCCGAGGATGCGCTGACGATTGCAAAGCGCGCGGTGGAATTGGGATTCACGAGCACAGTCGGAATTATTCACGACGGCGAAGGGCAGCTGAAGGGATTAAACGAGCGACAGATTCAGATTTTTGAAGAGATCATGTCGATGGGGAAGAGCTCGTTTTCGCGGTTCAACGATTTTCAGCACAACGTGGCGCGCGGGAAAGAGCATAACTGGCGATGCCGGTCGGGCTCGCGGTACCTCTACGTATGCGAAGACGGGCTAGTGCATTGGTGCTCGCAGCAGCGTGGATATCCGGGGATTCCGCTGGATCAATATACGACGGAGATGCGGCATCGGGAATATTACGTTGAGAAATATTGCGCGCCGAAGTGCACAGTTTCGTGCGTGCAGCAGGTCGGAATTCTGGATAACTGGCGCGGCAAGCAAACGTTGAAGCCGAAGCCGATGGCGCCTCCGCCGGTGCAGGCTGCGCCACAGCTGGTACAGATTGGCGCGCCTGGCCGGGGAAACTCGTAGCCCAAGTTTGCCGAGAAATCAGACCGACGTTTGATTCCTGCTCTCTGGTACTACCTGCCTCTTAGTAGTTCCTTCCATTGCACATGCGCCCGAGCGGTTAATTGACGGCGGGCATGTTGTTTCCAACAATTGGTGTATGGCTGCTGTGGCGATTCAGATTGAGAACCTGACCAAGGACTATCCGTTCGGGTTCCTCCATTTAAAGAAGAAGAGATCGCTGGAAGGCTTGACCATGCAGGTCGAGGACGGCGAAGTGTTCGGATTTTTGGGTCCGAACGGAGCCGGGAAATCGACGACGATCAAGTTGCTGGCCGGTCTGATTTTTCCGACGGCGGGGACCGCCCACATTCTGGGGAAGCCGATCAGCGATATCTCGATGCATCAGGATATCGGCTACCTGCCAGAGCAACCGTATTTTTACGACTATCTGACGGCGGCCGAGTTGCTGGATTATTTCGCGCAAATTCACAACTTGAAAGCGACGGACCGGCGCGAGCGCGTGGACCGGATGCTGAAGAAAGTCGGGCTGGAGACGGCGCGGAAAATTCAGCTGAGAAAATATTCGAAGGGCATGCTGCAGCGCGTCGGGCTGGCGCAGGCGATTTTGCACGATCCCAAAGTGGTGATTCTGGATGAGCCGATGTCGGGACTCGATCCGCTGGGGCGGCGCGAAGTGCGTGACATTATTTTGGAGCTGAAGAAGGAAGGGCGCACGGTCCTGTTTTCGACGCATATTTTGTCGGATGCGGAGATGTTGTGCGATCGCGTCGGCGTGATTGCCGGAGGGAAATTGCGAGGAGTCGGCGCGCCGGATGAGATCGTGGGGATCAAAGCGCACGGGATGGAAATTTTGTTCGAACTACCCGGCGACAAAGCCGGCGCGTCTGGCGCAACGGCTTTGTTGAGCAAGGCGACACGCACCGGGAATCGTTATCGCATGCACATCGAGGAAGCCGAGCTGTACGCGACGCTGGAGCAATTGAAAAACGTGGGCGCTCGAATCTTGTCGGTGACGCAGGTGAAAGCTTCGCTCGAGGAATTTTTCATGGGCTTGATATCCGCGGATCGCGCACGAGCGGCCGCGGTGGATGTGCACGGAAAATGAGTCGCGTCGGCGTAGTTGCGCTCAATACGTTTCGCGAAGCAGTGCGCGACCGCGTGCTGTACAACCTCGTGTTCTTCGCGCTGCTGCTGATGGCGGCGGCCGTCTTCGTTGGACAGATATCGATCGGGATCGAGCAGATCGTCATCGTCAACCTGGGATTGAGCGCGATCTCGGTGATCGGATTGTTGATGGCAGTGTTCATCGGCGTGGGGCTCGTCTCGAAAGAGATGGACAAGCGAACACTGTACGCGCTGCTGGCCAAGCCGGTGCGGCGCTGGGAATTTCTGCTCGGGAAATTTGGCGGGTTGTTGCTGACGCTGACGATCAATACGGCGGCGATGGCGGCCGGCCTGTACGTGGCGCTTTTTTATGTGAAGCATTCGATCGAGCGCGCGGATGGCGTTGCGCTGGTGGCCATTTATTTTATTTTGCTGAAACTGGCGCTCGTGGTGGCGCTGGCGCTGCTGTTTTCGTGCTATACGACGCCGCTGCTGGCGATTTTGTTTACGAGCGGATTATATGTGGCGGGATTGTTCGTGAAAGAGATGCGCGGGCTGCACAGCGAC
>DATAMU010000638.1:0-2015 GCA_036266605.1 Candidatus Acidiferrum sp.
GCTCGTAGCAACGCCCGCGCTCAAAAGCGAGAGGTTTAGCACGCCGCTGAAGTTGCCGCCGGTCGATGCAATCGCGCTGTCCGAAATGTCCTTGGCTTCGAACGTCGTTTGCAGTTGCGCAGTCGTCGTGTCAAGCGCCGCGACACTGCCGGAAACTTCGATCGAAGTGACCGCGCCCTTTACTTCCAGCGTGATGGGCAGCGAGCTGGTCTTGTTGAGCTGAATTGTGTAGCCATTGATCGTCGTCGAAGCGAAGTTCGAGGACGACGCCGTAACGTTATACACGCCGATCGGCAGGTTCGGGATGCGGTATTCACCGCTGTCGTTCGCCGTCGTCTCATACTTCACGCCGGTGTCGACCTTCGTTGCTTCGATGCGCGCACCGGGAATGACCGCCCCCGTCTTGTCGAGAATCGTTCCGACGAGGTCGCCGCTGATAACCTGAGCCGCGACATGGGAGCTAACTGCTAGACCCAAAACAACCGCAAACAGACTTAACCAAACAACCGTGCTTCTAAAGGCTATTTTCACTTAGCCCTCCTAAATTTGTCCAAATCGCCGTTAGTGGCGGGAACTTACGAAACTTTTCGGCTAAACAAGCTACCCCACGCTAAATATATCTCGCTTGATGGCGAGCTGAAGGTGCAAGCCGGATGCCAAAGTGAGCGTTTTTGGGACTTTTTGCCTAGTACGAAGATTTCCTCTAAGACATTTTACGACAATGATTTACAGGAGCTATGATCAGAATTTAGGTGCGATTTATTAGTTTTGGTTCTAGCGCTATATAAGCGCACATAGATGATATGGAATTTAGGATTATCGAGAAGTCGATTTCGTACGTGCAAGATGAAGAATATTGCATAGTTATGGGACGCAGCCACAAATGCATTCGTCGAACAACCGGCGACACTCTGACACCGGGGCGGCAAATTGGAACGGAAGGCTCTGGGATTACCGTCGGCGAGCTAAGTAGTTTGCGACCCTATTAATATGTGTTGTGAACTCTCACAGGCGTTCCCGGTACGCTCGGTTTCTCGCTTGACTCCGACCTCGGCTGCGGATAAACCTCCCCGCATATGGATACTGAATCACCCTTGCCCTTTCCCGCGTCCTCCCGCCGCCGATTTTTACGGCAATCCTTTTCCGCGGCGTCGCTCGCCGTTTTCGCAGGACCCTCGCTCGTTCGCGCTTTGCCGCAAGCATATGAATCCGCCGGACCTCTTCCATCGGGGTTCGAGAAGTTGGCCCCGCTCGGCTCGCGTGTTCATCCCATCACTCCCGCCGAATTCAGTGAGCGGGTCGCGCATGCGCAGCGCGTTATGGCCGATCCGAAATTACAGGCAGCTGATTCCACAGCCACCCCGCCGCAAAAATACGACGCGCTCTTTTTTGCACCCGGGACTTCTCTCTACTACTTCACAGGCGTGCATTGGGGACTCAGCGAGCGATTGCTCGGCCTGATCATCCCGCGCGAGGGCACGCCCATCATCGTCGTGCCGGGATTTGAAGAGGGCCGCATGCGCGAGCGGCTAAAGATTTCGGCCGAAGTCCATGCGTGGCAGGAAGACGAAAGTCCCACTAAACTCGCCGCACAAGCATTAGCCGATCGCGGGATCCGCTCTGGACGCATCGGCATCGAAGAAACCTCCGGCTTCACCTTTTTCGATCACTTGCGCCACGCCGCGCCGGGGTTCGAATTCGACTCGGCCGACCCTGTGACCATCGCGTGCCGCGGCCGCAAATCCCCGCACGAATTGGAATTGATGCGGTTGGCGTGCGACGTGACCTTCGATGTGTTCCGCGCCGTGTTCGCATCATTGAAAGAAGGAATGTCGCAGGACGACATCGGCCGCTGGATTGAGCAAGGCTTCGCCAAAATGAACCTGCAAGGCGGCGCCCTTGTATTGATCGGCGCGTCGGCAGCGCTACCGCACGGATCGATCAAGCCGCAGACGCTGAAGCCCGGCGACGTAGTTCTGATCGATGGAGGCACGAAGGTCGAAGGATACGAGTCC
>DATAMU010000639.1:0-2334 GCA_036266605.1 Candidatus Acidiferrum sp.
AAACCAGCACCACCGACAAAATTAAGCCGATGCCAAAACTTTTGAAGGAAGCTCGCATCCCTTGCACCGAGCCGCGCAGGTTCACGCGAACTCCTTCAGGAAGCTTTTGGTCCTTGATAATTTTCTCGATCTGCTTGGTCACGCCGCCGAGGTCCTGGCTCTTCGGCGAAACGTATACGTCGATGACTCGAAACAGTTGGTAGTGATCGACTTCCGTCGGCGACGGAATTGATTTTACCTTCACGACGCTGTCGAGAAAGGTCGGCTGTGAGCTCTTCACGCCGCGCAACGGAATCTGCTTCAGATCGGTCAGCGATTTCACCGCGCTCTCGGGGTATTGCACGGTGAGCAGGTAAGGATTCCCGCTCCTCGGATCGATCCAGTAGTTGGGCGCGATCATGCTGTTCGAAGTCAGCGCGGTGATCACGTTGTCCACGATTTCTTTTTGCGATAGCCCCAGCAGCCCGGCCTTTTCGCGATCGACGTCAAGTTCGAGCGCGGGATAGTCGATGTCTTGGGGAATCAGCACGTCGCTCACGCCGCCCAACGCGCGCACCGGCGCCGCGATTTTCGAAGCCGTTGCATATACTTCGTTCAGGTGATTGCCGCTCACTTGAATGTCGATCGGAGCCGGCAATCCCAGATTGATAACCGCATCCACCAGGCCGCCCGACTGAAAGTACGTGCTCAATTGCGGCAGTTTCTGGCTCAGCTGTTCGCGAACGCGCCGCATGTATTCGTAGCTTCCGACCTTGTGCCCCTCTTTCAGGCTGACCTGCACGAACGCGGTGTGCGACGCGGAGTTTGGTGTGTAGATCGCCGAAAAATCGGTGGTGATCCCGATATTCGATACGATGATCTGCAATTCGCTTGGCGGAACCACCTGGCGAATGACGTCTTCAACCTTCTTCACGTATTCCTGGGTGAGTTCCACGCGCGTTCCGGAAGGCGCTTTCAGGTTGATCACGAACTGGCCGGGATCGGTCCGCGGGAAAAACGAAACGCCCAGAAGCGGATACAGGGCAAGGCACAGCAGCGATACACCCGTCAATCCGATCAGTGATGCGGCGGGTTTCAGAAGCGCCGTGCTGAGCGTCCGATCGTACTTGCCCAGCATTTTTTCGAAATATTCATTGAACTTCGTCGCGATCCATCCAAAGCGAGAGCCGATCGAGCCTTCGCCTACCTCTTCGTTGGCCTGATGCTTCTTGATCAGCTTGGCGCAAAACAGCGGCACGACCGTCATGGCCACGAAGTAGGAAGCGAACAGCGACAAAATGACGGCAAGCGCGAGAGCGACGAAAAGAAACCGGCTCACACCATAAAGAAATACAACCGGGAAGAACACGATCGCCGTCGTGATGGTTGCGGCGAGTACCGCGAGTGTGACTTCCTGCCCGCCTTTTTCCGCAGCCACTTCCGGCGCCGCACCCATTTCCAGATGGCGAAAAATATTTTCGAGCACGATCACCGAGTTGTCGATCAACCGCGAAAACGCGAGGGCCAATCCGCCCAGCACCATTGTGTTGACCGTCCCGCCCGTGGCGCCGAGCGCGAGAAAGGCAGCCAATGCCGACAACGGAATCGACAGAAACACCGCGGCGGTTGCTCGAACGCTGCCGAGGAACAGCAGGATCATCACGCCGGTGAGAATCAATCCGATCGCGCCTTCGTGGATCAAATTGTCGATCGCCGTCTTGACGAACAGCGACTGATCGAACACGACCTTCGCTTTGAGCTGCGCCGGAATATCGACAAGATGTTTCAACGCATTCTGAATTCCGTCCACGACGGCGATCGTGTTGGTATCGCCGCCTTGCTTCAAGATCGGCAGGTACACCGACGGCTGGCCATCAACGCGCACGATGTTGGTCTGAATCGCATTCGCATCTACGGCCTTGCCAACGTCTCCGACAAGCACGGAAGACTGACCGACGGCCTTCAGCGGCATGCTATTGATTGCGCTGGCCGTCGGAGCCTGGCTGTTCGAAAACAAGTTGTAGTCAAACGGCCCGATCTTCACGTCGCCGGCCGGAAGAATGAGGTTGCTCTCGTTGACCTGGCGCACCACATCCATCGGGCTGAGCTGATGAGCCTCAAGCTTGAGCGGATCGACGTAAACCATGATCTGCCGGTAAAGACCGCCGAAGGGCTGCGGCACCGACGCGCCCGGCACATTGGCAATCTGGTTTCTCACCGTGTACTGGCCGATGTCATGTAGCTGAACTTCGTTGAGTCCTTCACCTTTTAATGTGATCAGACACACCGGCAAACTCGACGCATCGAACTTCAACACGACCGGAGGCAGGGTCCCCGGCGGCAATCGGCGAAGAT
>DATAMU010000640.1:0-1600 GCA_036266605.1 Candidatus Acidiferrum sp.
GGTAATGACCGTCACGCTTTCGAAATTCTTCGCTGCGGAGCGCAACATCGTCGGGCCGCCGATGTCGATGTTTTCGATCAGCTCTTCCGCGGTCAGGCCGCTCTTCGCCGCGGTCGCTTCAAACGGATACAGATTCACGACGACTAGGTCGATCGGGGCAATCCCGTGTTCCTTCGCTTGCGCCTCGTCGTCCTTATGCTTGCGGCGATAGAGCAGGCCGCCGTGTACTTTTGGATGGAGTGTTTTTACGCGGCCGCCGAGCATTTCGGGCCAGCCGGTGAAGTCCGAGACATCCTTCACCACGACGTTGGCCTCGCGTAGCAGCTTAGACGTGCCGCCCGTCGACAGAATTTCGATCTTCAATGCCGCAAGCCGCTTCGCGAAATCCACGATGCCCGTCTTGTCAAACACGCTGATCAGCGCGCGCTCCACTGCCATGCCGTTTCCTCCAATTGAAGGACATCAGTGTAAGCGCGCGGCACACAAATAGAAACGCACAGGACAAATTTGGCTGAGGAAAAAAGTTTGAAATCGATTTTTGGAAAGACTTAAGTCGATGCAGAAAAAAAGTCAGGCTGATTGCCGCTTTTTTCGCAAACGAAGATAAAGCAAGAGGATTCCAGCCATGAAGGCAAAACGAACTACTAAGCCAATGGCTATCGCCCACCATGGCGCACCCGAAGCGAACGCGCGCCAGTGGAGCGCCTTCCACATAAAGTCAATGGAATAGACGATCAGAAGAAAAAGGCAAGCAAACGCGGCAGTCGGATTCGGTTTCATGGGACAGCGCTCCTCGACCGTTCTAACTCTTTCAGCTCTTCACTAGCGCCTTGAGCTTCACCTGGCCCGCAACCGTTTCGACGACGTATTCGACGTCGCGGCAATTCTGTTTTTCCTGCAAATCCTTCGTCTTCTTTCGCACGAATTCCTTGAAGCCTGCCTGCGACAGCTTGCTGGTCTCCTCGCCGGCCGACTTCTTCGCGCTGACAAAAGCCTGAAACAGCCGATCGACGTTCTCCGTCTCGCGTTCGGGATCAGCGCACGTGACGCGAAACGCGTTCGCAGCCGCTGCTGCCGTTGCGACTGCACGCCTCGACACCGGCGCCTCTTCGCGTGAAATCGTCGGAGGCGGCGGCATTACTGACGGCGGCTCGGGAGCCTTTCTCGCGCGCTCCGCCTCAATCATCTTCGCGGCGGCGCCGTAATGTTTCTGCGAACGCCCTTCTTCCTTCAATACCGTCTTCTTGCGGAAAATATCCTTATACTTGGCGTAAGTCTGCGTCAGGTTCGTCAGCCGAAATCGCTGCTGCATCTTCAATTCGCCCGCGCGCTCGCCGTGACGCTTAATCACCTGCTCGATGCGCCACTCGATTTCCGTCGGCGGACGCTTCCGCCCGCCACCGAAGAATTGATCGTACTCAATCTTCAGTTGGCGGATGTCGCGTTCCATTCCGCTCAGCTCTTCGTCAATCGTCGGTGGCATAAAACCGGACCTGTTCCTCTCCATTCATCGTAGAAACCGCGTCAGTAAGCGTCAACGGTACGCGCGCTGGATTTCACCCATATCAGCACCGTACTTTCGCTGACGCGAACCTGTACC
>DATAMU010000641.1:0-4280 GCA_036266605.1 Candidatus Acidiferrum sp.
GATCGAGATCTTCACAGGTCGGCCCAGCCGTAATCAGCACGGTCTGCCCTTCCAGATCGCGTTTGAAGCGCAGCGCTTCACGCACAGCAGCAACAATCTGCTCTTGTCCGGCAAGCCGCCCGGCGCCGGTCATGCCGCACGCGAGATAACCTTCATCGGGATTTACAACGTGAACTCCGCGGGATCGCAGCACATCGAGATTCGCCTGCGTGGCCGCGTGATTCCACATGTTCACGTTCATCGCTGGCGCGACCACCACCGGCGCCGTCGAGGCGAGATACAAAGTTGTAAGGAAATCGTCTGCAATTCCCTGCGCAAATTTGGCGAGGATGTCTGCCGTCGCGGGAGCGACCAGCAGTAGATCGGTCCGCTGTGCAATCGCAATGTGCTCGATCGCGGAGTCGAGGTTCGCATCACCGCTCGCTTCCTGCCCCGCAAACAGGTCGGTGATAACCTTCTGCCCGCTCAGCGCCGCAAACGTCAGCGGCGTCACAAACTCGCGCGCGCCGCGCGTCATCACCACCTGCACGCTGAAATCATCCTGCTGTAAACGGCGCACGAGTTCCGCGGCTTTATACGCAGCTACGCCGCCGGTTACGCCGAGTGTGATGCGCAGTGGATTCATCGGAGTTCAGTTCTAAAAGTTTCGCTTCAGGTAGCCTCGAAAACCTGCTGCAAGAACCGCGGCACAAGGTTTGTACACCCTTGCCGCACTTTATTGGATGCTACAGGATCGGCCGCGCTACTCGCTCCAGCGCAGTCTTTACGCCGCCAACCTACTTCCGGCGCTTGTTGCCGTCCTTGTCTTCATCGATCGAATCGGGCTCCACGAAATCGTATTCGATATACCCGTGATCGAGCTCTTCGCACGCGATGCGCGTCGGCTTCAACGTGCGCGGATTCTCCACCAGCGGCGGCGCTCCGGCCATGATCTGCCGCGCGCGACGCGCTGCCAGCACCACATACGCAAACTGGCTCTCGGGAGCTTTGGTTAGCACGTTCATCAGTCTTTTCCTCCAAAAGACGCCAGAAGTTGTTCCACCCGCCTGCGACGCCTTGCACTTTGACAACGTAATGCGACGACGATCGCCTGCGCTTCGTTGCCTGCGCGTTCAACGTCTTCGTTCACAACACAGTAATCGTAATATTTTCCGAACGCTGCGATCTCGTCTCGAGCCTTGGCCAGCCGACGCGCAATTTCCTCGTCCGAATCCTGGCCGCGGCCGCGCAAGCGGCGCTCCAACTCCTCGCGGGAAGGCGGCAAAATAAAAATCGCCACCGACTCCGGAAGTTTTTGCTTTACCTGCGCCGCACCCTGCACGTCGATCTCGAGCACAAGATCCAGATTTTTGCTGCGCGATTCCTCGAGCCACTTTTTCGGCGTGCCATACGCATGCTTGCCGAATACCCGCGCATACTCGAGGAATTCCCCGCGGGACACCATCGCGTCGAATTCCTCTTCCGTTACGTAAGCATAGCATTTCCCGCTCGACTCAGTCGCGCGACGCTGCCGAGTAGTACATGAGATCGAAGGCATCGTCCCCGGCAATTCCAGTATCTTTTGGACCAGCGTCGATTTCCCCGAACCCGACGGGCCCGACACGATCAAAATCAGCGGCTCACTCTCGGACCCGGTGGTCATTCGATGTTTTGCACCTGTTCGCGCAGTTTTTCAATCTCGGCGCGGATTTCCAGCGACAGCGCGGTGATGGTGAGCGCCTCGTTTTCCACTCCCGGCGTCTTTGAAAGCATGGTGTTCGCTTCGCGATGCATTTCCTGAAGCAGGAAATCGAGCTTTTTGCCAAGCTCGCCGGCGCCGTCGAGCAGCTTCGCAAATTGCTGCAAGTGACTACGGAGGCGGTCGAGCTCTTCGCTGATGTCGCTGCGCTCTGCGAGCAGCGCGGCTTCCTGTGCCAGGCGCGCAGGCTCGATGCCGCTGCCGCTCAGCAATTCTTTCAGCCGATTCTGCAGGCGTCGCGCAAATGCCGGCGTCAGGCTGACTGCGAGCTCGCGAACCTTTTCCGCTTGCTCACCGATCTTCGCGAGCCGCGAGCGAAGTTCTTCGGCAAGATGACGGCCTTCGGTGTGGCGCATGTCGTCGAGCTTCGTCAGCGCTTCGCGCAAACAATTTTCCAGGGCCGTGCCGAGCTGGTCCTGCTCTGCGTCATCTTCCGGCAGCGGCGGCGCGAGCCCGCCGATCACTCCAGGAAGACGCAGTAGCGAGACAACGTCGAGATCGGTCTTCACCTGCATCTGCTGACGCAGTTCTTCGGCGGCGCGCGAATACGCCGTCAACAATTCCTTGTTCACCTGCACCGGCGCCGATTGCCCCGGCTGCACGTTCACATTGATATCGAGATGACCGCGGTGAATTTTCTCGCGAATGATCTGGCGCAATCGAAGTTCGTAGACGTCAAACCCCTCCGGCATGCGGAACCGAACGTCGAGAAAGCGGTGATTGACGCTTTTCACGCTGATGCGCAGCGCCCAGCCGTTGGCCTCCGTGCGCGCTTGTGCGTAGCCGGTCATCGAGACGCATTCGGCTTTCTTTCCAGCGGCGCCTGGCGATTGTGATTTTGCAGGTGCGGTGTTCTGGCTCATAGAGTGGTGCCCGGGACCGTCAGATTTCGCGCAGCATGCAGGGATTCCAGCACATCTTCGTTGGCGAACTGCAGGCTGTGCAAGCGCGCGTATGTGCCGCCGCGCGCCATCAATTCGGCGTGCGTTCCGCTTTCGCGAATCTGTCCATCTTCCAGCACAAGGATTTTATCGGCGCGGCGGACCGTTGCCAAACGATGCGCGATGACAAAGGTGGTGCGACCGACCATCAAATTGGCGAGAGCTTTTTGCACGTACATTTCCGACTCGGCATCGAGTTCCGAAGTGGCTTCGTCGAGAATCAGGATCGGCGAATCCTTCAGGATGGCGCGGGCGATGGCGATGCGCTGGCGTTGTCCGCCGCTAAGCCGGGTGCCACGCTCGCCGATCACAGTGTCGTAACCCTGGGGCAGTTCGGCGATGAAATCGGAGGCGAGGGCGGCGCGCGCCGCGGCCTCAACGCGCTCTTTCGGCACGTTGCTGAGGCCGTAACAAATATTGTTCCACACCGTGTCGTGGAAGAGGATATTTTCCTGCGCGACCATGGCGATTTGTTCACGCAGCGAGCCGATGGTGACGTTGCGAATGTCGATGCCGTCGACGAGGATGCGGCCGGCGGTCGCGTCATAGAAACGCGGAATTAAATTGACCAGCGTGGTTTTTCCGGCCCCGCTGGAGCCGACGAGCGCGATCACTTCGCCGCGCTGCGCACGCAAACGAATGTTTTGCAGGACGTTTGTGGACTCGCTATACGAAAAGCTGACGTCGTCGAAGAGGACTTCTTTCGAGAAGGGCGGCAGGGTCTTCGCGTTCGGTTGCTCGGTGTGTTCTTCGTCAAAATCCAGATATGCAAAAACTTGCGTGCTGGCGCCTTGCGCCGCCTGGAATTGCTGATAGACGGTGCCCATGCGCTTGAGCGGCGTGTACGCCTTGAGCAGCGCAAAGATGAAAGCGAAGAAGACGCCGAGCGTCATGATGCCGCGATGAATCTGATCGCGCGCGACGAGAATCAGCACGGGGATCACGATGGCGCCGAGCAAGTCCATCATCGGCGACGTGATGACCGCAGCGCGCACCCAGCGCATGTTTTCACGGAGCAGGCGGCGTGCGGTTTCCTTGAACTTCGCGATCTCAAAAGACTCCATGCCAAAGGCTTTTACGACGCGATTGCCAGTGACGGTCTCTTGAATGATTTGGCCGAGTTCGCCGAGGCGCGACTGGCTATTTTCGGCGGAGCGACGGATTTTGCGGCCAAACTTGCTGACAGGAAGAACAACCAGCGGCAGGAGAACGATCGAGCCGAGCGCCATGCGCCAGTTCAATGCGATGACGACGGTGATGAAGACGATGAGCGTGAAGCCCTCGCGAAACATGTCCGCGAGATATTCCGAAAGCGCGATGCGCGTGTGCTCGACGTCGTTGATCGCCACGGAAAGCAAACGACCCGTCGGATGGTGCTGAAAGAAACCGATAGGTTGCTTGATGATTTTCGCGTAGACGTCGTTACGGAGATTGGTGACGGCGGCGTGGCCGACGTACTGAATTTGCGTCGAGCCCAGATATTCCGCGATCGCTTTGATGAAGAAGATCATCAGCAGCGTGATGGCGAAAATTGTTTTGACGTTATGGAAGCCGGACGGAAGAAATGTATTGAGGTAGACGACATGATCGGTGAAAGGAAT
>DATAMU010000642.1:0-2415 GCA_036266605.1 Candidatus Acidiferrum sp.
TCTTCGCAAGCGACCGTGGCTTCGCGAATTTGGGAGAAAGAGGATATGGCTGATTGTTTTGAGTTGAAATGTAAAGAATGCGGCAAGACCTGGGGCAATGTCCCCAAGTCGTTCTGCGAAGAGTGTTTCTCGCCTCTCGAAGTTTCGTTCGACTACACCGCCATCAAGAAAAAAGTCCGCCGCGAAGACATCGCTTCGCGGTCTTTAATATGTGGCGCTATTCCGAATTCCTTCCGCTCTCGGAAGGTTTTACTCCGCCGAACGCGGTCGGCGGCACTCCGCTCGTCGCCGCAAAGAAACTCGCCAAGCGCCTCGGTGTTCGCGAAGTCTATGTGAAGAACGACGCCGTCTGCTTCCCTTCGCTCTCCTTCAAGGATCGCGTCGTCGCCACCGCTCTCGCTGCCGCCCGCCGCTTCGGCTTCGAGACCGTCGGCTGCTCTTCCACCGGCAACCTCGCCAACGCCGTCGCCGCGCAAGCTACGCAGCAAGGCTTCGACGCCTGCGTGTTCATCCCCGCCGACCTCGAGCCCGCAAAAGTTCTCAACACCGCCGTCTACGGCGCGCGCATCGTTCGCATCAACGGCAACTACGATCACGTCAATCGCCTCTGCGCTCAAATCGCCGACCGCTTCCAGTGGGGCCTCGTCAACGTCAACCTCCGTCCCTATTATTCCGAAGGCTCCAAGACGCATGGCTTCGAAATCGCCGAGCAACTCGGCTGGCGCCTCCCCGATAACGTCGTCTGCCCGATGGCCGGCGGTTCGCTGATCGGAAAAATTTCGAAAGCCTTCCGCGAACTCGTCGAACTCGGCTGGGTCGAAGCCAAGCCCGTAAAATTCTTCGGTGCGCAAGCGACCGGCTGCTCTCCCATCTCGACCGCCGTGAAACAAGGCCTCGCGCGCTTCGAACCGCAAAAGCCCAACACCATCGCCCGCTCTCTCGCCATCGGCAATCCCGCCGACGGCAACTACGCCGCCAAGCAAATCGTCCAGAGCGGCGGCTGGGCCGAAGACGCTTCCGATCCCGAAATCGTTGAAGCCATCAAGCTCCTCGCCGAATCCGAAGGCATCTTCACCGAAACCGCCGGCGGCGTCACAGTTGGCGTCGCGCAAAAACTCATCCGCCAGGGCCGCATCGGCGCGAATGAAACCACCGTCCTCTCTATCACCGGCAACGGATTGAAAACCACCGACGCCATCGTCAATGAATTCCCACTGACCGAAGCGATCGCGCCGAAACTGGAAGCCTTCGAAGCACTCCTCGACAGCCAACTAACAGCAGCAAGCGCCGTCGCAGGCGCGAAGTAGCAAGCAGGGACGTAACGAATTCAAAACTAAAAACGAAGTCCGGGCGCAACCGCAGCCCACAAATTCAGGAGATAAAGATCAAGATGAGCGTAACAATCGAAATCCCCACAGCGTTCCGCCGCTTCACCGACGGCGCACCCAAAGTGGACTGTAACGGAACGACCGTCGCTGCCGCTCTGACCGAGCTGACGACCAAGTTCCCCGACCTCTCCAAGCACGTCCGCGACGAGTCCGGCCAAATCCGCCAGTTCCTCAACGTCTACCTCAACGAAGAAGACATCCGCTTCCTCGGCGGCGAATCCTGCGCCCTCAAAGAAGGCGACCGCGTCCTCCTCGTCCCCTCCATCGCCGGCGGCTCCCACTAGTTCGCAGCATCGGTCCCTCGCAAATTATGTACGGGCGCAGCATCGCTGCGCCCCAGCTTGCCCTGTCGTAACCCGCACCGCCTTCCCCTTTTTCCGCGCCTCTCAACCAAACCAATCCCCTATCGCCATCGTCTAGTCCCGATAGAAATCGTGTGCCTCGAACCAATCGGCCACACGAAGGAGACCCATGCGCAATCGCTGGCGCGACCTCGTCTTCGGCTTTCGCCTTCTCCTCAAAAACCCAGGCTTCACCGCCGTCGCCGTCCTCGCCCTCGCGCTCGGCATTGGCGCCAATACCGCCATCTTCAGCGTCGTCTACGCCACGCTCCTCGCGCCCCTCCCGTACAACCAGCCCGACCGCATCGTTATGGTTTGGTCTCAGGTCAACGGCGGCCACAACGGCGTCTCCGCCGGAGACTTCCTCGACTGGCAGCGTGAGAACTCCAGCCTCGAGTCTATTGCCGCGTGGAGCGGCCGCTCCATGAGCCTCAGCACCGGCACGCAACCGGAGCGCATCCAGGCTTCCGCCTGCACTCCACAATTCCTGCACGTTCTCGGTCAGCCCGTTCTGCTCGGCCGCGACTTCCTGCCCGAGGAGGGCGTGGTCGGCAAAGAGTTCGAAGCCATTCTCAGCTATCGTCTCTGGCACGACCGTTTCGGCGGCGACAAATCCATCATCGGCCAGCAGATTCGAATGAACGGCGAGCAATACACGGTCGTTGGCGTTCTCGCTCCCGGCGCCA
>DATAMU010000643.1:0-1684 GCA_036266605.1 Candidatus Acidiferrum sp.
GAAAAACTACCGTATCGAGTACACGCTCGGAAAATCCGGAGTTCCGCGGGCCTGGTGGCGCTCCGTCGAACATTCCAGCAGCGGCTTTGTCGTCGAAAGCTTCATCGACGAACTCGCTGCCGCAGCCAACGCCGACCCTTATGAATTTCGTATGCGGGCGATCGGCGGCGACCGAAAGATTCCAGATTTCAACGATCCGAAAGAAGGGAAGCCCCTCGACACCGCACGCCAAAAGGGCGTGCTCAAGCTCGTCGCGGAAAAAGCGGACTGGGGCAAACCTTTGCCTCCAGGCGTCTTTCGTGGCATCGCTGGATATTTTTCGTTCGACTCTTACACTGCGGGAGTTGCTGAGATTTCATTGAAAGACGGCAAGCTCAACGTCCAGCGCATCGTCTACGCCGTCGATTGCGGCCGCCCCGTCAATCCCAACGGAATCAAAGCGCAGGTCGAAGGCGCCGCCATCTATGGTGTCTCCGCCTTCATGAAAGACGCGATCACCATCAACAAAGGCCGCGTCGAACAATCCAACTTCAACGATTACCAGATGCCGCGCATCAACGAAACTCCGAAAATCGAAGTTCACGTCGTGCAAAGCACAGAAGAACCCACCGGCATCGGGGAACCGGGCCTCCCGGTCATCGCCCCTGCCGTCTGCAACGCCATCTTTGCCGCCACCGGCAAGCGCATACGCCGCCTCCCCATCAAACCCGAAGACCTGGCTTGAGTACATCGAGATCCATGTAGGGGCGCAGCATCGCTGCGCCCCATGTCCGCACGATGTCGTGAGTCGAAGCTTCTGGCCGACGCTGACCGTCTCCACGAGTCTCTGCGTTCTCTGGCGCCTCTGCGTTAGATTTTCTCTTTGCTTCACTTCGCCGTCTTCGCCTTCTCCACCATGTCTCTCACGTCGCGCAGCAGCGCCTGCGAATCAAAAACCACCCCATCGCGAATCGTGTACTTCACGCACCGTTCCTGCACCAACTTCCGATCCGCCCCCGCCCGCGCAACGCCAGTTCCATAAAACACCTTCACATCCGCCAGCGGATTCTCCGTCAACAAAACCATGTCCGCCAGATATCCCGGCCGAATCAACCCCAGCTCCGGATTCTTCACCACCTTCGCGCCATTTTCTGTCGCCGCATGAATCGCCTCCAGCGGTGTAAATCCCGCCTCCTCCAGCAACTCCAATTCGCGGATCGTCCCGAATCCCCAAATCTCAAACAAAAATCCCGTGTCCGACCCGACCGCCACCACGCCGCCGCGATTCTTGTAATCGTTCACAAATTCCATCCAGATCCGGTACGCCTGCGCCCAGTCCGCTTCCTTGTTCGAAGTCCACTCATAGAAATACGAAGCGTGATGAGCCGGATTCGGAAAAAATGAATCCATCACCACCGGCAGCGTGTAGGTCGCATGCCACGGCAACGTCATCGCGCGCTCCACGTCGCGGTTCGCCTCATAAATTCCAAACGTCGGCACCATGACGAATCCCGTCTTGTGCATCGAATTCAGCAGGGAATCGATCACCTCGCCGTGCAGCTTCGCCCAGTCGGATTGCAGCCACACCCGCCCTGTCTCCAGAAATCGATCCGGCTCGCTCGAATAGTTGTAGCCCGGCGGCAGAATCTGCACGTTGTGCGTTTCAAAAGACGACTCCGCATAACCATAATGATGTTCGATCGTC
>DATAMU010000644.1:0-9494 GCA_036266605.1 Candidatus Acidiferrum sp.
CTCCACGCTCTACAAAAACACTCACATCACCGAACGAGTGAACTTCCAGATTCGCTTCGAGTTCTTCAACATCTTCAACCACCCCAACTTCCAGAACGTGCAAGGCGATTTGTCGCAAGCGAACTTCGGCATGGTGACAAGCCAGCTCCTGCCAAGATTCTGGCAAATCGGCGGCAAAATCACGTTCTAGACCAGGTGTAAGCGCAGCACCGAATTTGTAACACCCATACACCCCGAACCGGACCTCGCCGTAACTCAGCGAGGTCCGCTCTTTTTTACGAGCACAAATTGTACGAGGAAATTGCAGCGGGAATCTGCGCGACACGAAATCTGCGCACTCGAGTCGACCTGCGCAGACTTATAGATGGTGGAGGCGGGGGGAGTCGAACCCCCGTCCGAAAAGCGCTGCGACACGGAGCCTACATGCTTAGCTCAATTCCGTTTTGTTCGCAGGCCGCGCTCAGAATGAGCAAGAAACGCAGCCCGCTAGTCCGATGGTTCTCGCCCAAGCCTTACGGACCGAAAGGCTCAGGCCAGCTCACTGTTCGACGCTCCGATCCTAGCCCATGAGCAAAGCTCGGGGGAGCGTGCGCTTAATTAATTAAGCAGCAAGTGCCAAGTTGTTGTTGGCAGTTCTAGTTTCCACCAAGTTACGGGCAGGTGGGTCCCGGCATGCCTCCGAGCCGCGACAGCTTCCGTCGAAACCGTGTCGCCCCCATTGACCCCTCTATTTTAACACGGCGTTGGCGTGTAGGTCCGCGACGGGGGCTTCGGCACCGCGAGTCGGCGAGTTTCACCGGCTGCTGCTGAGTGGAATTGTGCACGGGTGCGTCGTCGACGGCGGTAGGTGCGACCAGATAAAGTCGTGCACGGGCTGAAGATCAACGCCGCCGCCGAGCTCGATTCGTTCGTTAGCACCCATCACGCGCACGTTCGAAATCTTGTGGCTGCGGTTCATGATGCAGTCGGCGCGCGTGACCTCGTTCCAGGCGATCGTCTTTCGCGACGACAAAATACCGCCGCCTCCTGCCACCCCTCCTTCGGAGACGATCGAAGGCGGTGTCGTGGTGATCTCGATCAAGATGAGCATCGAGACAACGGCCGGCATGAAGATCAGCAAATAAACTAAGAAACCAAGAACGAGATGAATCGACTTTGTACCGGGTTTGCGCGGCTCCCGGCCCGTCACCGTGCGCAGAAATTTCACGAATGCTGGAATCGCCCACCAGAGCACGACTCCAGCGATCAGCAGGCACGCCGGAATCATGATCAACTTCAGCGTCAGATTGGCGACCGGGATTTCAAAGGTCTGCATCGGTTCCGCCCTGCGAGTGATTCTTTGGATTGGCTCGTTCCAGCAATCGTATCGTGTTTGTCCGAGCAGCGACGTGAATGCGAGCCGCGAGATTGAAAAAGAGTCAACTCGCCGTCACCGAACCAGCGAGTTGTTTCTGCCCCCCCAAACTCTTCACGAAACCGGCCCAACGGCTGTTTCGTCTTCGAGCGTAGATGTCGGTTGTTGCTGCAAAGCCTTGCGACGCAAATCTGCGCCGGTCGCCCAATTCCCGTACTATACTCCCCGGCAAATGAGGTGATCATGACCTACTGCCTCGGTATCTCCACGAATGAGGGACTGGTTCTCGCCTCCGATTCCCGAGCGAACGCAGGATTCGATCAGGTCAACATTTGCCGCAAGATGTTTCAGTTCGTGCAGCCGGGCGAACGTGTGTTCGTCATCCTCACCAGCGGCAGCCTTTCCATCAGTCAGTCGGTGATCAGCCTGTTGCGCGACGATTTCGACTCCGGCCAAGGTTTGGCGCAAGCGCGCTCGTTGTACGAGGCGGCGCGAATTGTCGGTGACTGTGTGCGGCGCGTGTCAGACCTGGATCGCGCTTCGCTCGAACGAGATTCGTACTCTTTCAACGTGCACTTGCTGATCGGCGGCCAGGTGAAAGGCAAGGAACCAGGCCTCTACCTGGTTTATCCGCAAGGAAATCCACTCGCCGCCACGGAAGATTCGCTCTATCTGCAACTCGGCGAATGTAAGTACGGGCGCCCTATTCTCGATCGCGGCATCCAGCGATCGACTTCGCTCGAAGTCGCTGCGAAGTACGCTCTTCTGTCGATGGACGCCACGATGCGCTCCAACGTGACCGTCGGTCCGCCGTTTGATCTTTTGCTCTATCGCCGCGACAGTTTCATCGTCGACCGCTATCGCCGAGTGAGCGCGGGCGACCAGGACTTGAATTCGATTCACACGAGCTGGGAGCAATCCCTTCGCCGCGCGGTCGAGCAACTCCCTGACATTGAGTTTCAGGACTACGAAGGCCGCATCCCATTGGTCCCGGCGGCCGAACCGATACCCATCGATATGCCTACGCGACGCGCCACCGTCAAGTTCAACGCAACACTCGCCGCGTCAGGCGAACCCTCTCGTCAACCCGAATAAACCTCGCGGACAATTCTCAACTTTCGAAAGTTTAGAGCAGTTTCCGTATGGTCTGCGCGATGTTGCGAACAGCCTCTCGCTCATTCGCCGACAACGCAAAGTCAGCCGGTCGTGGAACGCTCATGGCTGGGATCGCCGAGCCCGAGTCCACGGGCTTTCGGGTGAAATAAGTTTTTCCCGCTGCCACAGTCGCGACCGCGGCGACTAAATCCCGATCGGCGTCCGATTTCGACACGTATCCTTTACCACCAGCGCGGCGAATCTCCTGCATCCACTCCATCGAATAGTGCAGCGTCAATATAACGACGCGCGTGGCCGGCAGCCGCTCTTTGATCGCCTTGAGCGCCTCCAGCCCGCTCATCCCTGGCATATTAATGTCCAGCACCGCCACATCCGGCTGAAGCTGAATCGCCAAAGCAAGCGCCTCGGCACCCGACGTGGCCTCGCCAACCACCTGCCAGCCTTCTTCGCCGTTCAATATCGTCTTCAGTCCGAACCGCACGACCGCATGATCGTCCGCAATCAAGATGCGCAATGGGGGGCGAATGGGATGTCTCCGCAGCTGAGTTTCCGTCTGCGAGTGGCGTCTAGCGCCATCGCACGATTGAAACTAGGGCGATGGGAAAAATTGTGCCATCGGGTAAAGCTCGTAGGTATGCCGGGGATTTTCTGTGATTTCGTTTGAGCTGTGCAATCGCCGCCGTTAGTGAGACGCCGACTCGTGCAATGGCGCTCAACCCACATTGCCGAAAGGGATACTTCTACGCACAAAAGTACTCCTAGGCGGTTGACGGGCTAGGGCATAGCTTCCAGAATCACAAAACGGGGTCATTTCGGTCGAACCGCGCCCGGAACACCCGCCAAACGTATGTCATCCGAATCCAATACGCCGTCAGCCATCGAACAGCTGGTTTCGCGAGCCCTCCGCGACAACTTGGAGCGCATCCAGCGCACTTCCGATGAGCTGCATCAAGCCGTGGCCGATGTCGTGGCCGCCTGTGGCAGCACCAGGCCCGCCAATGCGCTTCCGCCGATGCTGCGGGCGCAGACTTCCGCCGCGTCGCTCTCAGCGGCGCTGGAAGTCCTCACGAGATTCGTAGCGGTTTCGCTGCAACCCGGCCCGAGATCGCCGTTTGAGGCCGAGATTTCACGCATCGCATCGTCGCTGGCACCGCAAGCCGCGCCAGAAGCGGCTCATGCTCCCGCGTCACAGACGGTGTCACCGAAGGCTGCTGCGCCCGCTGCGGCGCCGGCCGAACACGTCGCGGCACCTCCCACCGCGGCGCCCGCGGCTGCCGAGCCGTATCACGCGCCCGCTCCGCCCACCCCAGTTCACGAAGAACCTGCGATGGTCGAGGCTCAAGAAGTTGAGTCCGTACCAGTCGCCGCCGGCGAGCCGGAAGGCGCCAGCGCTTTTGATGTCAACCGGTTATCGCCCGACGAGCAAGAACTCCACCGCCGCGCTAACCGCGTTGCCAAAGTTTCGATGCAGGATATTAAGATGTTGCGACCGGAGCAGGTTCGTCTTGGCCGTCAGCACAAGGATATCTGCGTCCGGTTGCGGGATGACATTGAGAAAGCTCACCGAGAATACGATCGGCGGTTCAAACCCATCATGGATCACCCGGTCGACTATTTTTATCGCTGGATGGTGGAGATCCTCGCGGAGGGCGACGCCAGTGCCCTCGGCGAATATCCTTACGCCACGACTGCGCTACACCGATAGCGGGTCGCACTCCAAGCTCGCGTCGAATCCGGCGGCGAGTCCTCGCGCAAATTATCTGTATCGCGCACTAGCCATCGCTGTGTCGTTTGCGATGCTCGCTGCTACGCCGCTCGATCTGCCCGCTGCTTCTACTCCGCAGACAGCGCACAAAAAACGAAGATCAAATAAGCCTGCGGCGAAACCATGCCGCACTGGTTGCACGCCGAGCACTTCGGCGCCTGAGATCACGGCGGCGACTCCCGAAGATGAAGCCGCGCAACGTGAACTTTCGTCGCTGGCGCGTGCTTTGCACAACGCGACTCCCGGCGCTTACGACAAGCTCGCCGCGTTTGCAGGCAAGAACGCCGGAAATGTTTGGGGCGCTCGCGCTGCGCTTGCGCTTGGCTACGACGACTACAACAAAAATCATACGCAGCAGGCGATGGTCTGGCTGACCAAGGCGAAGAGCGACGCGCTGCTCGCCGATTACGTTTTGTTTTGGACTGCGCAGACGCAGCGCGTCCTGAAGCAAAACGGTCCGGCGTTCGCGGCGTTGCAAAAAATTCAGAACGACTATCCGAACACCGGAATCAAAGAGCAGTTTTTGGAAGCCTACGCTCCGTCGGCGATGGAAGCGGGCAAGCCGCAGGCCGCGATCGAGGCATTGGAAGCCTACACAGGCACAACCGCAAAGCCCGCGCTCTTACTGCTCCGAGCGCAGGCGTACAAGCAAGCGCATCAATTCAGCCGCGCTGCGAAAGACTATCAGCTTCTCTATTACAAAAATCCGCTCTCGGATGAAGGCAAGGCTGCGGCCAGCGGCCTCCAGCAAGTGAAAGCCGCGATGGGCGGCGAATATCCCGCTCCAAGCTGGGATCTGCTGGAAGGCCGCGCCCAGATTCTCTACAACCAGAAAAAATATCGCGACGCTCGCTTGGAATTCGAAAAGCTTGCAGCGGGGATCAAGGATCCCTCGAGCGCGCACAGGCAGCATGCCCTGCTTCGCGCTGCGCAAGCGCGTGTTCAACTCAAAGCCTCGCCCTCGCAGGTTACTTCTCTGACGATTACGGATCCCGAGGTCGATGCCGAACGCATGTACGTCGTCGCCCAAATCGCGCGCTCGGCGAACAAAGAATCCGACATGGTTGCCGGCACCGAAGCCGTCGTCCAGAAATATCCTCAGAGCAAATGGTCCGAAGAAGCGCTGATGCTGGCGGGAAATTATTACTGGGTCCAGCTCAACCGTCACGAGGCGATCAAATATTATCAGCGCATCGTCGACAATTTTCCGTCGGGAAAATACACGTTTTTCTCCGAATGGCGCACGGCATGGATTGCCTATCTCGATCGTCAGCCCTACGCCGACGATCGCCTCACGACGTTCCTGCGTAAGTATCCGACATCAGCCGACGCGCCCGATGCGTTGTACTGGCTTGGCCGCAATGCCGAACGCAGCGGAAATCCGGGCCATGCGCGCGCGTATTTCCGAACGGACGTCGATCGCTTCCCGCAGACTTATTTCGCACACGCTGCCGCCGCGCGGCTCGAAAAACTCGGCCCTGGTGATCAGGATGCTCCCGACTTTCTCTCGTCGATTCCGCCGGCTGCCGCGCTGCGCTCTGTTGACGAGCCGATTCCCGACGCTGCAAAAGACCGCTGGGTTCGCGCCCAGGCTCTGCGCATCATCGCATTCGACGCTTCCGCGGAACTCGAACTCAAAGCCGGCTTCTTCGCTACCGGTTCCACGCGAATGTTGCTCGAAGCCGCGCAATGCGCTTTCGATCAAGGTCACTTCGCGACAGGCATGTCCTACGGTCGGCTCATCGTTCCGAACTTTGACTCTCGCAAAATTTCCGACGTGCCGCCGAGTGTTTGGAAGACGCTCTACCCGTTGCCATACGAAGCGTCTCTTCGCCGTGAAGCGCAGCGCAACGATTTCGATCCGATGTTGGCGGCTGGTTTAATTCGCCAGGAATCGACTTTCCAGGCCGATATCGTTTCCCACGCCAACGCGGTCGGCTTGATGCAGGTCTTGCCCAAGACCGGCAAGCTGCTCGCGAAGCAGCTTAAGGTTCGCTACACAAAAGCGAAACTCTTCGATCCCGAATACAACCTCGAACTCGGCATGCTGTACATCGCTGGTTTGCTGAAATCGACTGGCGAGCCCGAGTACGCGCTCGCGGCATTCAACGCCGGCGAAGATCGCATTGCCGCGTGGCGCGCCGAGCGCAACTACGACGAAATTCCAGAGCTGGTCGAGTCGATCCCGTTCACCGAAACGCGCGACTATGTCCAGATTGTTATGCGTAACGCCGACGTCTATCGCCAGGTCTACGGACCTGGCGCGCCTGCATCACCCGCCACCAGCACAGCCACGACGATTGTCGCGCCTGCTCAGGCAGCACCCGTCATTCCCGTGCAGGAGCCTCAACCCGACCAGCAGCCCGCGTCAACCGCCGACTCCACGTCCGATCCAAATCCGCGGAACTAAATTCCTTCCTTCGGCAATCACCGGCCCGGCGATAATGGTCGGATGACTCCCAACATTCAGGAGCTTTTCGGCGAGATCGATATTTATGTCTTCGATCAAATCCTGCGTGGCAATATCGCGCCGGGCATGCGCATTCTCGACGCTGGTTGCGGATACGGACGCAATCTCGTTTATTTCTTTCGTCAAGGCGCGGAGGTTTTTGCGGTCGATGCTAGTCCCGCCGGCGTCGAACATGTTCGGCAGTTGTCGAAATCGTTGAACACCGGTCTGCCGGACGAAAACTTTCAGGTTTGCCGCGTCGAGAAAATGCCTTTTGCCGATGAATTTGCGGACGTCGTCATCTGCAACTCGGTTCTGCATTTCGCTCGCGACGATGCGCAATTTCTTGCGATGCACGCGGAACTCTGGCGCGTCCTTCGGCCCGGCGGCCTGCTTTTTTGCCGCCTCGCCTCGCGCATCGGCATGGATTTCGAACCGATGGGCAACGGCCTGTACGCCATGCCAGACGGGCAAGCCTGGTATCTGGTCGACGAGCAAAAGTTGATGGCTCTGACCGCAAGCATGAAGGCGTTCATGGTCGATCGCCTGAAGACGACGATTGTGCAAAATCATCGCTGCATGACGACCTGGGTTGTCAGAAAACCCCAACAGCCTCGCTAGTTCTGTTCGACTCAATGAGATCGACTCCGCAACGCCCGTCGCTTACACAGAAATTACAAAATTGCTCTTCACGCGGCCACACTCTCCGGGTATGATTCATATTGTGGATTCTTACGAAGCGGCAGCCCATCTGCCGCTTTTTCTATTTCAGGCACAACAGCGAGGCGGATCTAACTCCTTTAGCATCCGCACTTACAAAAGTATGTGAAAACAAAGACTTTCAAAGTCTTTAGAGTCACATACTTTCACAAAACCTCGGGGCCCGCCGACTTTGCACATATAGGAGGGCCCGCCGCACTCGGCTCGGGGCGCACTCGGCTCGGGAGGGCACGGCTTCAGCCGTGCCGTTATCCTGCCAAAGGAAAGCGGCTTTAGCCGCTGAGGGCCGCTTGAGAGTCGGCAGCCCAACACGCGCCCGACCGGCTCGAGGCACGTAGCGCCGCGCCGGTAGGCTGATCGTAAAGCACTGCCTTTCCAGCCCTCACCGTGCGAGCCTGATTGTCGCCTTGCCTGTTTGTTTTTCGCTCGTTCAACGCTAAACTTTTCGCTTCAAACCATGACTGCCACTGACATTGCGCGCCGTATGCTCTCGGCTAAAGCCGAAAAATTCACCGAGTCCGTCATTCGCGAAATGACGCGCCTCGCGCTCAAGCACAACGCCGTCAATCTCTCGCAGGGTTTTCCGGACTTCGCCGCCCCCGCTGAAATCAAAGAAGCCGCGCGCCAGGCCATCTCCGATGACATCAACCAATACGCGATCACCTGGGGCGCGAAGGCCCTGCGCGACGCGATCGTCGAAAAATTCGAGCGTACACAAGGAATCCGCATCGACCCCGAGCGCGAAATCACGATCTGCTGCGGCTCGACCGAAGCGATGATGTCCGCCATGATGGCTATCATCAATCCTGGCGATGAAATCGTTGTCTTCGAGCCGTACTACGAGAATTATGGTCCCGATGCGATTTTGAGCGGAGCGACGCCTCGCTTCGTGAAAATGAAGCCGCCCGCGAACGAAAATGACGTCTGGAGTTACGATCCCGCCGAACTCGCCGCCGCTTTCGGACCGAAAACGAAAGCGATCATTCTCAATACGCCGAACAATCCCACGGGCAAGGTTTTCACCCGCGCAGAACTCGAATTCATCCGCGATCTCTGCGTGCGCTCGAACGCCTACTGCATCACCGACGAAATTTACGAGCACATCCTCTACGACGCCACCGAACACATCACCATGGCGCGCATCGATGGCATGCGCGAACGCACCATCGTCATCAACGGTATGTCGAAGACGTACAGCGTAACCGGCTGGCGCGTCGGCTGGGCCATAGCGCCAGCTGAAACGACCGCTGCGATTCGCAAGGTTCACGATTTTCTTACAGTGGGAGCGGCCGCTCCACTCCAACCGGCTGGCGCGATCGCGCTGAAACAGCCGCAGACGTACTACGACAAGCTCGCGGTGACCTACGACGAAAAACGCGCGCGCCTGCTGAAGATCCTCACGGCATCGGGATTCAAAGTCTACAAACCGCGCGGCGCCTACTACATCATGACCGACATTTCGGCGTTTCCCGATCCCGACCCGAAACGCTTTCCCGCCGCCACCCGCGACGTCCGTTTCGCAAAATATCTCGTCGAGGAAATCGGCGTCGCCTCGGTCCCCGGCTCGAGCTTCTACAACGACCCCAACGACGGCACCACCCAGGTCCGCTTCACCTTCTGCAAAAAAGAGGAAACCCTAGCCGCCGCCGAACACCGCCTGGCCAAACTCCGCGCTTGACTCTTACGGAGCCCCACGGTTTACGCTCGATCTGTTTGGGTTTAAGATACAAGTATGAAGCTGACTATGAAATACACTGTCGTCCTTCAGCGCGATCCCGATGGCGGATTCGTGGCTACAGTTCCAGCCCTCCCAGGCTGCGTTTCTCAGGGCGAAACCCGCTCGGAGTCTCTCGATAACATAAAAGAAGCTATCGAGCTCTATCTTGAAGATGTTCAAGCGGCGGGCGAGGCTCTGCCGGTCGAGGAAAGTCTGGAGTATGTGGAAGTGACTCACGGTTCGTAATGACTCGACTGCCCACTGACCTGTCCGGGCAGAGTCTCATCAAAGCTCTAACGAAAATCGGCTTCACTGTGCAACGGCAGAAGGGAAGTCACATAATCCTCAGGCGTCAGTCGCCGCACGCTCGTGT
>DATAMU010000645.1:0-10155 GCA_036266605.1 Candidatus Acidiferrum sp.
GGCGTTCAACAAAACCGTCGACGCCGCAACCGCCGAAGAAGTCGCGAAACTCTTCGTCGAGTGCATCGTGGCGCCCGGATTCGACGACGCGGCAAAGACAATCTTCGCCGCAAAGAAAAACCTGCGCCTGCTGGAACTGCCGCCCGGCGGCCTCGATCCCGAGAAGGAATTGCAACTCAAGCGCATCCTCGGCGGCATGCTCGTGCAGCAACCCGACCTCGGCGAACTCAAAGACTCCGAACTCCGCACTGTAACCAAGCGCATGCCCACCGCCGAAGAAATGGCGACGATGCGCTTCGCGTGGAAAGTCTCCAAGCACGTCAAATCCAACGCGATCGTCTTCGCCAAAGACAGCGCCACGCTCGGCGTCGGTGCCGGCCAGATGAGCCGCGTCGATTCCGTGAAAATCGCCGTGATGAAAGCGCAATCCCCGCTCACCGGCAGCGTCGTCGCCTCCGACGCCTTCTTCCCATTCCCCGACGGCGTCGAAGAAGCCGCCAAAGCCGGCGCCACCGCCGTCATTCAACCCGGCGGTTCCATGCGCGACAACGACGTCATCGCCGCCGCCGACCGCCTCAATCTGGCCATGGTCTTCACCGGGATGCGCCACTTCCTACACTAGAGAGAATCCAAGACGCACTGGTACCAACCGTCAATTCGTAGGGGCACGGCACGCCGTGCCCGTCCTTCTTCTTGGTTGCGATTGAGTGAGACCGTAAACAAAGAGGGGCACGGCGATGCCGTGCCCCTACCTCGATCGTGTGTGACTGGGCATCAAGTCGTCGAATCGGCAAATCCGTCTGAGTTGCCATCAAATTCGCCTGCGTCATCGGGCTGCAACCGCGCATCCAACCACGGACCATCGAAGGAGCCCCACATGGCCACGAAACCCGCGGCAGCCCGCACCAATCAATCTACCGGCGGCGAGCAAACCATCGTCTTGCAAGTCGGCACCGAACTTCGCATCACCAACAACGGCGAAATCATCCTCAGCAATCCTGAACTTGAGCTCGCGCGCGAAGAGCGCGCCGCCGACGCCACTCTTATCTACAAATTCGACCCCAACAAGGGCGAGCACAGCTTCCGCCTGGTCGAACCCCTGGCTGACCACAAGCACATGAAGAAACACAAGCCAGGCGACTAACCCGTCGTCCGAGCACAACCGAAGGCACCGAACTCAACAAGCCAGCTCAGCTCTGTACCAAACAAGCGCCATAACGCGTCCCAACGCTTGGCACCACTTCGGCATCCTACTCTGATGCACTTTGACGCCGACCGACCCCGACCCGTCCCGGCGCGCAAAAATGCTGCGATGCATTGCATTTGCGAGCGTGCCGCGCCTGGAAAAACCGCGATTGAAGTCTTTTGACCGACTTTCGACCGCGTGGGATACTTTTCTTTTGGGGTAAACATGAGCCTTTTCCGATCGACCGTTATCGCGATCCTCCTCGCGCCCGCTGCCGCATTGGCCGTCCACGCGCAACAACCAGCGCAGCCGGATCAATCCCAAGCTGCTCCCGCCAACTCCCTCCTCTCCGAAGAATCCGGCATCACCCAGGCCCCCGCCACCGAAGGCAAGCCCGGCGACCGCGCCGCGGCCTACTACGACTTCACCATGGGCCACGTCTACGAACAGCAGTTCGAGAACACCAGCAAGCCCGACTACGCCACCCAGGCCATCGACTTCTACAAAAAAGCCTACGCGCTCGACCCCAAATCCCCCGTTATCGGCGAACGCCTCGCAGAAATGTATTGGAAAGCGCGCCGCGAACGCGACGCCATCACCGAAGCTCAGGAAATCCTCAAGCGCGACCCCAACGACGTCCCCACGCGCCGCCTGCTCGCCCGCATCTACATCCGCAGCCTCGGCGATCTTAGCTCCACCGCCGGCCAATCCGAAATCGCCGACCGCGCCATCGAGCAATACAAAGAGATCTACAAGCTCGAGCCGACCGACACCGAATCCGCGCTCTGGCTCGCGCGCCTCTATCGCCTTCGCAACGAGCACGACAAAGCCGAAGACGTCCTTCACGGCATCCTGAAAACCGATCCTGAAAACGAGCCCGCCGTCGAACAACTCACGCAGCTCCTGCTGGACGAGGGCAAATCCGGCGAAGCTGTTTCGCTCCTCGAAAACATGACGAGCCACAATCCTTCGCCCGTCCTGCTCGATCTCCTCGGCGACGCCTACACGCAGACCAAAGATCTCGCCAAGGCCGAATCCGCCTATCGCCGCGCGTCTGAAGTCGATCCGTCTGAACTCAATCACCTGCGCGGCCTCGGCCAGACGCTGATGGCCGAAGAAAAATATCAAGACGCGCTCCCGGTCTATCAAAAGTTGATCGACCTGATGCCCGACGACGCCGACAATTACCTCGCGATCTCGCAAATTTATCGCGAGCTGAATCAGCTCGATCAAGCTGAACAGAATCTCCTCAAAGCCCGCCAGTACGCGCCCGGCGACGTAAAAATCATGTACAACGAAGCGATGTTGTACGAAGCGCAAGGCCGCTACGAAGACGCCATCCGCGTGCTCTCCGACGCCATCGTCGGCGTCAAGCAATCCACTGTGCTTCCTTCGCGCCGCCGCTCGCTCGCCATCCTTTATCAACAACTCGGCCAGCTCTATCGCGACCGCCAAAATTTCCAAGCCGCCGCCTACACCTATGACGAACTCGGCCACCTCGGCGACGAAGAAGATCGCCGCTCGCGCATGTTGCTGATGGACACCTATCGCGAAGCCCGCGATCTGCCGAAAGCTTTGCAAGTCGGCAAAGACGCGATCACAAAATATCCGAAAGATCCCGCCGTCCAATCGCGCGTTGCCTCGCTTTATGGCGAAAACGGCCAGGTCGATGACGCCGTCAAGCTTCTCCGCTCGCAGCTCACCAATACCGAAGCCGACCGCGAAACCTATCTCAACATCGCGCAAGTCTACGAACGCGCCCGCCGCTACAACGAAGCCGAGGCCGCTGTGAAAGCCGCCGAGGCCCTTCCCGGCGATGCCCGCGACAACGAAACTACGTACTTCTTGGCCGGCGCCATCTACGAACGCCAGAAGCTTTACGACAAAGCCGAAGAGCAATTCAAAAAAGTAATCTCGATGGATCCGTCCAACGCGCCCGCGCTCAACTATTACGGCTTCATGCTCGGCGACCTCGGCCAGCGCCTCGACGAAGCCGAATCGATGGTGAAGTCCGCTCTGAAACTAGAGCCTTTCAACGGCGCGTATCTCGACAGCCTTGGATGGATTTACTACAAGCAGGGCAAATACAACGACGCCGAATCGTGGCTGCACAAAGCCGTCGAGCGCGATCCGCACGATCCCAACATTCGTTCGCACTTAGGCGACGTCTACGCCAAGCAGGGCCGCTCCGAACAAGCCGCGGCCGAATGGGAGCGTTCGCTCACCGAATGGCACCGCTCGCTGCCAGCCGACATGGAGCCCGACAAGATCGCCGAAGTCGAAAAGAAAGTCGGCTCCGCAAAACACCGTGTCGCCCAAAAAGCGACGCCGCAAACCTCAACCAAGCAGCAGTAGTAGCGCCGGCTGTTTTCCGCTCAACTACCTCGATGCATCCGTGAAAACGGCATTTGGTGCCGCACCCTTTTGGTTTGAAAAGGGTGCGGGTTTGCACGAAACTCGACCCACACCAAAACGACAATCGAGATCACTCTCTAACATCGGCCCGCCACCGCGTGTAAACTATCTCGCCATGCCCGAAGTCCGCATCCCATCATTCGCAAAGATCAACTTGCGCCTCGACATCGTCGGCAAGCGCGCCGACAACTACCACGAACTACGCACAATCTTCCAAACGATCTCCCTCCACGATGACCTCCATCTCCGCTCATCCCGCAAACCCGAAATCTCTCTCACCATCCACAACAACGCCCGCCTAGCCAGCGAACCCCTCGAAAAAAATCTCGTCTACCGCGCCATCGACGCCCTCCGCCGCGAACTCAAAATCAAATCCGGCGTCGAAATCGACCTCCGCAAGAAAATCCCCGCCGGTGGGGGCCTCGGCGGCGGCTCCAGCAACGCCGCAGCCGCGCTCCTCGGCTATCTCCAACTGACGCGCAAACAAATCCCGCTCGAACGCCTGATCGAAATCGCCACCCCGCTTGGCGCCGATGTCCCGTTCTTCCTCTTCGGCGGCCGCGCCCTCGGCGTCAACAAAGGCGACGAAATCTACCCGCTCGCCGACGTCAAAAAGCACGCCATCCTCGTCGTCGCGCCCCAAGGCATCCACGTTCCCACGCCCGACGCTTTCCGCTGGGTCAACGCCCCTCCGCTGGCTTCGTCCCAGAAGCCCCAATTGACAAAACCGCGCTCAAACTCTAAACTTTCAAAGTTCTGTGCTCTGTGCTGGAGCGCGCAGTTAGCCGGCCTATCGAACGATTTCGAGGCAGCCGTCTTCCGGCGTCACCCTCGGTTGGCAACAATCAAAAGGGAACTGCTTCGAGCAGGAGCTGCAGAAGCCATGCTGGCGGGTAGCGGTTCGGCGGTGTTTGCGGTTTTCCCGAGCCCAGCGTTGGCGCGCCGAGCCGCTGTAGGGTTCTCAAGCGACCAGACCTTCGTTTGCGAAACAATTTCGCGCGATCGTTATAAGCGTCTGGTGAAGACTGCGTTTTAAAGCTTTCGCCTCAAGCCAAGCTTTACGGCCCTTCCGCTTGCTCCTCTCAGCGTCCTCGTCTGCCAATTCATTGCGTGCTTAAGACGTGCCGGTTGTTGTAGCTTTGTGCCCCGTCGCAACGCGAATTCGTGAGAGTCGCGCATCGACGTAAATTAATCGGAGCAACGCTCGAGTGAACGACGATCGCTTCAAAATCTTTACGGGCACGGCGAATCGGCCGCTGGCGCAAAGCATCTGCGAGCACCTTGGCACCAAGCTCGGCCAGATGCGGCTGGAACGCTTCAGCGATGGCGAAATTTATTTGCAGATTCTCGAGAACGTGCGCGGCGCCGACGTCTTTGTCGTCCAGCCGTGCTGCCACCCGGTGGACAACCACCTTCTCGAGTTGTTGCTGATGATTGACGCGTTCAAGCGCGCCTCGGCTTGGCGCATCACCGCGGTTCTGCCGTACTACTGCTATGCGCGGCAGGATCGCAAAGACAAGCCTCGCGTTCCGATCTCAGCGAAGCTTGTCGCCGACTTGCTCGAAACGGCGGGAGCAAGCCGCGCACTGACTTTAGATTTGCACGCGCCCCAGATTCAGGGCTATTTCGACGTCCCCGTCGATCACTTGTTCGGTTCGCCCGTGCTGGTCGAATATTTTCGCGGCCTGAAACTGCCAAACGTGACGGTCGTGTCGCCCGATGCGGGCGGCGTCGAACGCGCGCGTTTCTTCGCCAAGAAGATGGACGCGCCGTTGGCCATCGTCGATAAACGCCGCGTCGATATCGACGTCAGCGAAGTGATGAACCTGATCGGCGACGTTCGCGGACGCACCGCGCTGATTGTCGATGACATCATCGACACGGCCGGCACGCTCGTAAAAACTGGCGACGCGCTGATTCGCGAAGGCGCGACAGCGGTTTACGCCGCGTGTACTCACGCCGTGCTTTCCGGTCCGGCGATCGAGCGCATCGCGAAGTCCGAGATTAAGGAAGTCGTCGCCACTGATTCGGTGCCGTTGACCGAAGCGGCCAAGGCGATGGGCAAGATCAAGGTGTTGAGCGTCGCGGACCTGCTCGCCCGCGGCATTCGCTCGATCCACGAAGAAACATCGATCAGCGAACTTTTTATCTGACGCGAGCACGATTTTGTAGGGGCGCAGCATGCTGCGCCTCATGTACGCAAGATTGAAGCACCAAGGTTTTCGCAGTTAACGAAGGGAAAGCAAGATGGCTCAAGGAAAAATCGTAGTCGAAGCATCCAACCGCGAAACCCGCGGCAAAAACGAAGCTCGCCGCCTCCGCCTTACCGGCAAGGTTCCCGCCGTGTTGTACGGCGGCAAGGGCGAAGCGATCACGCTCGCGGTCAACGCCAAGCAGGTTGGCGCCATCCTCCGCTCGGAAAGCGGCCACAACACGCTGTTCCAGGTCGATCTCGGCGGCAAACATGAGCCCGCGATCCTGAAAGACTGGCTCGTCGATCCCATCACTGGTCGCTTGCTCCACGTCGATCTCCTCCGCATCGCCATGGACGTTCGCATGCGCGTCAAGGTGCCGGTCCACACGTTCGGCGATCCGAGCGGCGTGAAGGTTCAGGGCGGTATTTTCGAAGTCGTCGAGCGCGAAGTCGAAGTCGAGTGCTTGCCCGCGGACATCCCGAGCGAATTTCGCGCGGACGTCAGCGGCCTTGCGCTCAACGCGGCCCTGCGTGCCGGAGATCTTCAGCTGGATACCGAAAAGATAAAACTGATCACCGACAAGGATCGCGTCATCGCTCACGTCGTCACGCTCAAGGTCGAAGAAGAGAAGCCGGTCGACGCGGCAGCCGCAGCAACGCCAGCCGAGCCCGAAGTCATCAAGAAGGGTAAGAAGGAAGAAGAAGGCGAAGAAGGCGCCGAGCCAGCCAAGGGCGCAGAAAAAGCCGCCGACAAGGGCGACAAGAAGAAGTAAGGGTTCGCTTCGGCCTCGCGCTTTTGCGAGTCCCGCAAGGTTTTGTAGGGGCGCAGCATGCTGCGCCCCATCTCGGCACGATTTCAGCGTCGGGTTCTTTCGGCGCTGACAGAAGACAAGGTTATGCGGCTCATTGTTGGTCTCGGGAATCCAGACCCGGAATATCAGTGGACGCCGCACAACCTGGGTTTCATGGCGGTGGACGAACTCGCGGATCGTGGTTCGATTCGGGTTGAGCGTCCCGAAGGCAAAGCGCTCGTCGGGCGGGGCAAGTTAGCCGGCGAGGAAATTTTGCTGGCCAAGCCACAGACGTACATGAATTTGAGCGGTGTTTCGGTTCGCGAGCTATTGGCGAAATACGAATTGGAACCCGCCGATCTGTTGGTGATGTGGGATGAAGTGCAGTTGCCGTCGGGTACTTTCAAGATTCACCCCGATGGCAGCGCCGGAAGTCATAACGGCGCGAAGTCGGTGATCGGTTCGATCGGAACGCAGCAGTTCGCGCGATTGCGCCTCGGCTGTGGTCCGGATCATCCGGTAAGCAACTTGCGAGACTACGTCCTCCGCCCGATGAAAAAAGCGGAGCTCGAAGAAGCAAGCGAAATGCTCGGCCACGTCGGCGACGCAGTGGAGTTGATCCTGACGCAAGGCTTGGACGCGGCGATGACAAAGTACAACCGCCGCAAGCCGCAAGAGACGGAAGACGAGAAGTAACGAAGAGTTTCCCGGACGCAAGTCCGGAATAGAAGGAAGAGGTCAACATGGAAGACCGTTTGTACGATCTGATTTTCATCGCCCGCCCGGCAACGCCGGAAGACGAAATTAAGAAGGTGCTCACCAGCATCGAGCACAGCTGCCAGGAAAAAGGCGCGAAGATTGAAAAAACCGAGCACTGGGGCACCCGCAAGCTCGCCTATCGCGTCGCGAAGCATCGCGAAGGCATTTACGTCTATCAGCAGATTCGCACGCAGCACCACGAGCTGATCGCCGAACTCGAGCGCCGTCTCCGCGTGCAAGACGTGGTCATCAAGTACCTGACCATCCGTCTCGACGAAGATCTCAAGCGCCAGAAGAAATTCCAGGCCAAGCGCGAAGCCCGCGCAGCCCGTCGTCCGCGCCGCACCACAGCCCCCGCAACTCCGGCGGCTCCAGCTCAGTCGGCTCCCCCGTCGGCAGCCCCGTCGAGCGACCAAGCGCCCGCCAGCTAGCTTTTGTAGGGGCGGAGCCCGCTCCGCCCGGCGTTAACTGTAGCCGCGATCGCTTCCCAGACCGCTGGGTTTGGACGCAAACGGTTCCCGGTGCAACGCATCGAGCGCCAAACGAAGTCGAAAAGTTTCGAAGGTTTCCCGAAAGGTAGGCAGCAATGGCAGACGAACAAAGACAATCATCAGCCCCGAGCGGTCCGCGTCCCGGTGGACACGGTCCCGGCGGCGGACACGGCGGTCCACGTCGCGAAGGCGGTCCGGGCGGCGGTCCTGGTGGTCCCGGCGGTCCGCGCCGCGGCAAGCGCCAGTATTTCCGCAAGAAGAAAGTTTGCAAGTTCTGTGTCGAGAAGATGGACTTTATCGACTACAAGCGCGCCGACATCCTGTCGCAGTTCGTGCAGGAGCGCGGCAAGATTCTGCCGCGCCGCATGACGGGCGTTTGCGCTCGCCATCAGCGCTGGCTCGGCGAAGCGATCAAGCGCGCGCGCAACATCGCGCTGCTTCCGTTCGCGGGAAGCGCTGCGGGTTCGCAAGCTCCTCGTCCGGCGGGCGCTCACGCCCAATCTGGCGCAGGCAGCCACGGCGCCCCAGGCTCGCACGCACCGGCAGCAGCTTCGCATCCGCCGGCCGCAGCGGCACCGGTAACGCCTGCTGCCGCTCCAGTAACACCGGCGGCAACGCCAGCTCCGGCCGAAACGCCGAAGTCCTAAGTAATTGCTAACACCCGCTCGGGCTTCGTCTCCGAGCACGTCGGGAGGGCACGACTTCAGTCGCGTCGTTCACGGCTCAGAAATGGGCGGCTCTAGCCGCCTAGGCTCAAAAAGATTTTCGGATTGAAGAGGAAACGCAAATGCAAAAAGTGATTCTCCAGGAAGACATCGAAAAGCTCGGCCACCGTGGCGACGTCGTAGACGTGAAGCCCGGCTACGCCCGCAATTTCTTGCTGCCGAACAAGCTGGCCATCGAAGCCACAATTGGCAACATGAAGGCGCTCGAGCGCATTCGCGGCGCGCTGGCGAAGAAAACCGCCACCGAGCAGGACGCGGCAGAGAAGCAAGCCGCCGCGCTCAACGGCGTCGAGCTCAAGTTCACGCGCAAGACCGGCGAGAACGATCAGCTCTTCGGCTCCGTCACCAACGGCGACATCTCCGAAGCTCTCGAAGCCCAAGGCTTCAAGATCGACAAGCGCCAGGTCCAGCTCCACGACCCGCTCAAAGCCCTCGGCGACTTCCCGGTAAAAATCAAAGTCTTCCGCGACATCTCCGCCGAAGTCAAAGTCCGGGTCGCCAAAGAAGAATAGTTTCAGCTCACCTTTGCCGATGCCGCTGCCCGCAACACGCAGCGGCATTTTTGTTTTTGCTGACTGAGAAAATTCTTTCGTCAAGAAAATTATTTTTGATGTGAAATATTTTTTCCACGATTTCATCAACGATGCACAAGATCATTTTCAACTTCAATTGACGCGATGCAAACGCGCGTGCACAATCCACTCACCAGTCGGATGTGAAGCAGGGGAACGGTCGAGGCCGCGTAAAAATTCCGACGTAGAAATGAAATTTTGTGAGGTACTTGAACCGCGCTCGTCCGCGTGATATCGTGGGCGAAGATAAAGCGAAGTCATTGTCCCATGGCCGCTGATTCCAATCTCGAACGTCCTCTTCCAAACAACCTCGATGCCGAGCGCTCCGTTCTCGGCGCCATTCTTCTCGACAACAACGCGCTGAACCCCGCGATCGAGAATCTTCGCGCCGAAGATTTTTTCCTCGACCAGCATCGCCGTGTTTTTATGAAGATGATCGCGCTTGGCGAAGCGCAGCAGGCGATCGATCTCATCACGCTCACCGAAGAGTTACATCGCTTTGGCGAACTTGAAGCCGCCGGCGGCGCGCCGTATCTCGCGTCGCTTGCCGACGGCATGCCGCGCGTCAGCAACGTCGAGCATTACGCGCGCATCGTCAAAGAAAAGGCGATTCTGCGAAATCTGATTCATGCGACGCACAACATCCAGATGCGCGCGTTCGATGGCGAGGATGGCGCCGACGCCGTTCTCGACAACGCGGAATCTTCGATCTTCGCGCTCGCCGAAGATCGTGTGCGCGCCGGGCTCATTCCGATCAAAGACATCGTTCGCGACAACTTTGAGCGCCTCGAAAAAATATTTCGCGAAGGCAAAAGCATCACCGGAATTCCGACAGGCTACACGGAACTCGACAAGCTGACGTCAGGATTTCAAGGCTCGGAGCTTTTGATTTTGGCCGCGCGGCCTTCGCAGGGAAAAACCGCGCTGGCGCTCAACCTCGCCGAAAACATCGCGATTCGCGGCGGTCATCCGATGGCGATTTTCAGCCTCGAAATGTCGAAAGAATCGCTGCTGCAGCGTCT
>DATAMU010000646.1:0-1616 GCA_036266605.1 Candidatus Acidiferrum sp.
AAGATCGTCAGGCTTCAGCATCTGTTCGATCACGGGAATGCCGGCTTCGGGCGCGATTTCAAATAGGATTCCGCGCGTCACACCCTCCAGGCAGCCTGAGTTCAGCGGCGGCGTGTACACTTTTCCGTTTTTCACCGCGAAAACATTGGCCGCTGTGCATTCAGCGACTTCGCCCCGCTCATTGAGCAGCACAACTTCGTCGAAGCCGCCCTTCTGCGCTTCGCCGACCGCCCACACGTTCGGCAGCCATGAAGTGCTCTTCACTCCAGCTAGCGGTGACCCAGCGTGCCGCCCGTGCTCTCGGACCGCCAGCCGGATCGGCTCGCGATACTCCGGCAACGGGGCGGTGTAGATGATCAGATCCGTTTCAGGCCGCGGTTCGTCGCTCTGCCAAAATCCAACGTTGTTGTTGATCAGGTAGACGCGCGCAGCACCGCTTTCCACCTTATTGGCGCGAATCACTTCGTTCAAAGCGAGGCGAACCTTCGCAGCCGAATATGGCATCGGCAAATGGATGATCGCCCCGTCCTTCTCCAGCCGGCGCCAGTGTCGCTCGTACGCAAACGCCTCGCCGCGCGAGATGCGCATCGTGGTGAAAATGCCCCAGCCGCAGATGATTCCCGCTTGTCCCGGTGAAAGGCGGACTCTCTCGATGGGCTTCAAACTATCGTTATGAAAAACGTTCGGATGGATCACGCGAACCGCCTTCTTCGCTCGAGAAAATGACACGCTACTCCTCGATTGTACCCGAGTTTGCGTAAGGCCTTGCTCAAGCCGATTTCCACGTGCGCCGAAAACAAAGTCGGCACTTGACAGTGCATGTAGGACTAATCTAGTCTTACATCGCTGTTGCAACGCATTTGCAACAGTATGCGCTTATTCTCTGCGCCTCCGTCATCTCGAAAGGAGACGGCCCGTGCCAGACCCTTGCGAACCTCGCCTCTCTCCTCTCCGCGACGATAACGATTTCGTGTTGCTTCGCTGTGACGCGAATTGCTTTCACCTGGTGCTACCTTTTCTTTCGATCCACCTCACCTGCGATGAATTGAAGACTGCCACCCAAGCATTGCAAAACCTGTGGACCAAGCGCACAAGAAAAGCAAAAGCCGCGGTGAAATCCGAAATCGACACTCCACGAAGCGTTCTGTTTCAAGCGTTCCGATGCCCAGGCGGTCATTGCCATCTGGTCTGTCACGGCACCCTCAATATCTGCCTGAAAGAAAAAGCCGCGCGCCTCTTGCAGCAAGAGATGGAAGCCCAAGCCGCAGCCGAACTGATCCTGCGCCCAGCGCCCGCGTATCTGGTGTGAGATTGATCGGAGCGTTTGGCCGACTGCTGTCGACGCTCTGACGCGGATCTATGCGGTCCAGACCGGTCCCCGTCTATTTCCCGCAAAATCCTGACTTTAGAGCGGACTTGGCTTACTATTTCGTCGGCATAAACGCGATTGCCCGGCTTGCGGCCAGACGGAAGGATCATGAAGCGAACTCCAGAAAACGACGGCGATCAAGTTTCGAATGTGACGGAAGTAAATCTTGCGGCGAAACCAAAAAGGGAGCGAGCCGCTCCAGCGGTTCCTGCGCGACGCGCGTTTTTGCGGACTTCGCTGCTTGGCT
>DATAMU010000647.1:0-2932 GCA_036266605.1 Candidatus Acidiferrum sp.
ATTCCGACTGTCGTTTATAACGCGGACGGGCGGCGCGAGAGCCGCGAACTCATCGACCAGCTCAAGAATTCCGACACGTTCTACGTCATGCGTTACGTGCAAACGGATCACGAGATGAACGACATCATCGTGGCGGGTAAAGCGCGCGTGGGAATCAAAGTGCCCGTCGACTATTCCGACAAGTTGCTGCACGGCATGAGCGCGCAAGTGCTGGTGCTCATCGATGGGTCCGACTCGTCGGTTGCCGGACAAGCGATCAACGTCGCCAATGCGATCGGTTTGCAGGAATCGCTGAAGCGCGTGTTGCAAGATCGAAATGTGATGGCCGTCGAGATGCGACCGAAAATGCTCTTCAATCCCGATTCGCGCTCGCCCAATTTTTTCTTGCCGGGACTGACCGCGATCATGCTTCTGAACGTCACGACGTTTCTCACCGCATTTTCGATCGTCCGCGAAAAGGAGCGCGGTACGCTCGAACAATTGTTCGTAACGCCGGTAAAACCCTTCGGCCTGATGCTGGGCAAGCTGCTTCCCTATTTGTGCGTCGGATTTTTTGAGCTCTGCCTCATTTTGACCTGTATGCGTTTCATTTTTCTCGTACCCATCCACGGTAGCGTGCTGCTGCTCGCGGGACTCGCGCTTCCTTACCTTTTCGCCGCGCTGTCACTCGGCATCCTGATATCCGCCAAAGCCGCTTCGCAGGCGGAGGCGATGCAACTCGCGTTTCTTCCCATCTTGCCCAGCGTGTTTTTCTCCGGCTATATTTTCCCCCGCGAAACGATGCCCGCGATCTTTCAACCGATCAGCTACCTTATTCCGGCCACGTATTTCATCAACATCACGCGCGGCGTCATTTTGCGTGGCGCAACGATCAAGCATCTCTGGACCGACGGACTCGCACTTTTTGCGATCGGCACGCTTCTTCTGGTCATCGCCGCGCGCCGTTTCCAGAACAAAGTGATTTCGGCATAAGTTCAAAGTGGAGTCGAAACTATGGACCAGGCAGCGCTAGCGACCGAACGCATCAACGCCCGCGTTTGCATCGTGGGCGGCGGCCCAGCCGGCATAATGTGTGCCTACCTTCTTGCTCGCGCCGGTGTTGATGTTGTCGTGCTCGAAAAGCATGCCGACTTTCTGCGCGATTTTCGTGGTGATACGGTTCACCCTTCCACGCTCGAGGTGATGTGGGAGCTTGGACTGCTCGAAGCCTTCCTGGCGCGTAAGCATCAGGAATATCCGCAAATCGGCGGCAACTTCGACGGCACCACCGCGACCATCGGAGATTTTTCTCGCCTTCCGACCCACAGCAAATTTGTCGCACTGATGCCGCAATGGGACTTTCTGAATTTTCTGACCGAGGAAGGCAAAAAGTTTCCGACATTCCGCGTCTTAATGCAGTATCAGGCGACCGATCTGATCATCGAAAACAATCGCGTCGCCGGCGTCACCGGGACTTCGACAAATGGCCCGTTCGAAGTGCGCACGCTGTTGACGATCGGCGCCGACGGCCGACATTCTGTCGTTCGCCAACGCGCCGGGTTTCAGATCGACGATCTCGGCGCGCCGATCGATGTTCTATGGATGCGCCTGCCGAAAGAACCCGGAGATGCCGAGTACATGCTCGGACATTTCAAGCCCGGCAAAATGTTGGTGACCATCAATCGCGGGGACTACTGGCAATGCGCATTCATCATTCGTAAAGATAGCTTCGAGCAACTCAAACAAAGCGGTGTTCAGAAACTTCGCGATGACATCGGCGACGTCGCACCGTTTTTGCGCCAGCGCACTGCGACGTTGCGGGACTGGAACGATGTGAGCTTGCTTTCCGTGCGCGTCGATCGCTTGCGAAAATGGTGGCGGCCGGGCCTGCTCTGCATCGGCGACTCGGCTCACGCGATGTCCCCGGTCGGCGGCATAGGAATCAATCTGGCAATTCAGGATGCCGTCGCGACCGCGAATATTTGCGCGGATCGTCTTCGTGAAAACTCGCTGGTCGACGGAACGCTCGAAGTTGTCCAAATGCGTCGATTGCCGCCAACGAAATGGACGCAAGCGTTCCAGGTTCAGGCACACATGCGGTTGGTTTATCCGACGCTCGAGGGGAAAATCAGTTACAAGCCGCTTCCGCTACCGTTGAGGTTGCTCGATCGCCATCCGTGGCTCCGGCAATTCCCTGCTCGCGTCATTGGTATGGGTTTCCGCCCAGAGCATGTGAGAACGAAAGCCTTCGCGCCGATTTCTGTTGGACTCGTCGGGCCTTAGCTCAGAATTTTAGGCGCTCGCTTTTGATTTTCAGGTCGCACAGCGTATTCTGCTGGTCGTGTCCTGCCCAATCTGCGAAAAGCGCAAAGCGGAAAGATTCTGTCCCGCCAAAGGTGAAAAAATCTGCGCCGTCTGTTGCGGCAAAGAGCGCGAAGTCATCATCGACTGCCCTGTCGATTGCACTTACTTAATCGCGGCCCATCGTTATGAGGACGAGCATCCTCGCTCGCTGCCTGCCGACACGCCGCTGCTCGATGTACAGATTCCGCGGGATACGGTGCACATTTATCAGCAACTGATGGCGGCGTTCGCTTTCACCATCGCGAAATTCTGCGTCGCGCATCACGATGTCACCGATACCGATGTGCTGGCAGCGGTCGAAGCGTTCGCCGAAACCTATCGCACCCTGATGACCGGGATTTATTATGAGAAATCACCCGACGGCGTGATCCGGCGCGAACTCTATGCCGCGCTCTCAACGTTCGTTGCAGAAGTAAAGCAGGCTCAACCACAGCGCGGGAATTCAGGCGCGTTAAAAGACGCAGACATCTTCTACATTCTCGTTTTTCTGTATCGGATGGGTTTGCTGCGGACGAACGGGCGTCTGCGGTCGCGCCGGTATATCGAATTCTTGCGCGGCCAATTTCCTGAGACACAGGAACTGAAGCGG
>DATAMU010000648.1:0-1772 GCA_036266605.1 Candidatus Acidiferrum sp.
CATGTCCGCACGATCAATTGATCTTGAGCCGTCGGTCGACGCGTTCGAATACTCGGCCCCGCTCATTCCCATTTTGGAACGGGCAGCGAGGTCGAAATTCGCTTGACAAACGTAACTAATTAGGTATATTAGGAATTAAAAAGAACTACTCTCGTTCGAATCATTCTCCCCAAAAATCTAAAGCCAGCATTTTCAACACGGCGTTGTGTTTTGACCCGCTCCTTGGACGTAACCCTCGTAGAATCACATTCTTGACGCAAACGCACGCATAAACGATTTAGAATCACACTCTTGAGAAAAAACACCGGGGGGGAGGGGTCGTAGCCCTTCCATCAATCCGGCAGCGTCGCGTCGCCCGTGATTGTGAGTTGAGTCCTCATTCCCGCTGTCTCCGACGAGCCGCGCTTCACCGGCTGGCCGCCACCTAGCCAAGCGTCAACCGTACCGGCAACGACACGACGCTTCCCGTCCGGATCGACGATGCTCAGATCGCGATTGTTGAGCGTGAATGTGACGGTTTTCTTCTCGCCCTTTGCGAGATGCACGCGCTCGAATCCCTTCAGTGCGCGAATCGGTGCGCCTGCGACTCCAGGATGCATTAGATAAAGTTGCACGACTTCGTCGCCGTCCATCGCGCCCGAGTTCGTCACATCGACGGAAAATTTCGCTTCGTCTTTCGCCGAAATTTTCGCGTGATCGACACGCGCATTCGTGTATGAAAACGAAGTGAAGCTCAGTCCATAGCCGAACGGATAAAGCGGCTCGCCATCGAAATAGCGATACGTCCGCTTCGCCATCGAATAATCTTCAAACGGCGGAAGCTGATCGACGGATTTGTAGAACGTGAGCGGCAAGCGTCCCGCTGGACTGAAGTCGCCTGCGATCGCACCGGCAACAGCCGTCCCGCCTTCTTCGCCCGGATACCACGCTTCCAGAATCGCCGGTAGATTCGCATCGGCCCAATTGATGGAAAGCGCGCTTCCGTTCATCAGAACGAGCACCACTGGCTTCCCTGCCGCGTGAATCTTCTCGAGTAGATTTTGTTGTGGCGCAGGCAGATCGATCTTCGTGCGATCTCCGCCGGCGAATCCATCGGCATCGACTTTCATCTCTTCGCCTTCGATGCGAGCGCTCAAGCCCATCGCAACCACGACAACGTCAGCGGTGCGCGCAGCCTCGACGGCTTCGCGCTCGGCCTGACCCGGAGGACTCCAGATAAATCGCGCCTCCGCACTGCGAACATCCTGGAAGTACTCGATCTTCACGTTGTATGGATGGCCTTGCTCGAGATGCATTTTTTTCGTCTCGATCGAAGCAGGATGATGTACACGCCAATCTTCGACGATCAGGTCGCCTTCGATCCACACGCGATACCCATCTTGCCCGCTGAAACCGATGTAGTAGTCGCCACTTGTCGGCGGAACGAGAACACCCGTCCATCGCGCCGAATAATTTTTCAAAAGCTGCGGAGACATTCCTGTGTCGCCCCACGCGAAATCGATCGTCGCATCGGTGCGCGAAAGCGTCGGTGAGCCTTCGACTTTCATGTTGTTGAAATAGTCCGCGTGAAGACCGTGCTCTTTACAAGAAGTGTCCGTGCAGAGGGCTTCGGTCGGAATTGGTTTCTGCACGGGACTCACGAGGCCGGTTCCTTCGACGTACGTTACTTTCGCGTTCGGGAATCGCTTCTTGATTCCAGCGAGAATCGTTACGGGTTTCGATGGAGTTCCGTTGTAATTCCCTTCCAGCGCGTCGAGGTCGTCGGCATTCGG
>DATAMU010000649.1:0-5682 GCA_036266605.1 Candidatus Acidiferrum sp.
TTGCTCCTAAGTGTGTCTTGCTCGAAGTTTCGGCTGATACGTACGTGCACGCCGCCGATAACGAAACCCTGCAAAGCCAATCACCACCAAAACCGCTGCCGCAAAAGTCGGAATCATCCAGTACATTTCCGACCGCGCACGGGCGGCTCTGGCGCGAAGGTGATATCCGAAGCGAACAACCGCCGCCTGAAACCGCATCGAAAACGGGGAAGTGCGAGCCGCCTCGCTTGATCCGACTCCTGTCTCTGCTCCATCGTCGCCAAGATCTGTCAGCGCTGCGAACTGCGTCTCCGCCGATACTGATCCGTTTAAATAGTGCTCGAGGTTCGAGTAACCATCTGCGTTCAACTTCTGCGCATCCGTGGAATCGCTCGGGTTCAGCCCGTGAGCCTTTTCCCACGCGTCAGGAATTCCATCGTGATCGCTGTCGGCGCATGCCTCCCCGGCCGCGATCCAGGGAACTTGATGCTCGTAGTCGGCGTAGGAGTAAAAGTCGCCTTCGCTTCCTTTCTTGTATTCAGCGATGATGCGCTGATCGACGGAATCGCGCCTCATGACCCATTTGCCATCGCAATCGAGCCGCAGGGAGTTGCCGACCGTCGGAAGAATCTTGGCATCCAATTCCTGGGCCGGATCGGCGGTGATTGGATACTGCTCCGCCGGCAAAGGTTCCGCGCGCCGCCACGTTCGCGGAATCGGCCCGGTTTCCTTGCCGTTCTCGCCGGCAATTTGCGCGGCCATCGCCCACTGATCGCCGCTGGGATTGCGCTGGTTCGGTCCGATGTTGCCGAACAAGTAGAGCGTCGGCGCTCCCGGATTCTCGAATGCGCCCTTTGGCGTGGCCTCGATCTCGCTCTTCTGCGCCTGGCCGTTCAGCGGGCCGGCTTTGTATTTGTTGTTGATGAAATCCGCGTTGACCTGCCCGAGTAACTGCGACGCGTAGAAATCCCAGTTATACGTGATGTTGTTGACCCAGCGTGTCGAGCGATTCCAGAGCTGCGGGATGCGGTGACCGATATCCGAGAAAAGATTGTGATGATAGTCGATGTCGGTTTCGAGGTTGTCGAATCCTTGGCCCTTTTCAGGATTCGAACTGACCGACGGGCCCACCGGATGACCGGCGTGCGATTCGTAGAACATCGACCATTGCGTCGTAATCTTTGTGTTCGGGCCAACGTAGTTGCTGACGAAGACGAGGCCCTTGTTGTCCCACCAGCTCGCCGTGACGTGATCGAAAATAATGTCGTGGCATTGCGCGTTGGCGACTTGAAACGCGACGCCTCCCGTAGAAGGCCCGGGTTTATGTGTCGGCCCGTTACCGATGCGAATCGTCAGGTAGCGGACGATCACATTCGAGGCCGATAGGAACAGAACCGCCTGTTTTGTGACGTTGCTGCCGTCGAGAGTAATTCCACCGCCGGGAGCGGTTTGTCCCGCAATCGTGAGATCGCCTTTGTAAGCGCGTATCCCATCGCCGACTTTGATCACTCCGCCGACGCGAAAGATGCAGGTGCGAGGGCCTTCCGCCAGAACACAAGCTCTGAGGCTGCCGTCGCCCGAATCGTTGAGGTTCGTGACCTCGATAACTCGTCCGCCGCGACCGCCCGTTGCGGCTGCGCCACCGCCCTGCGCTCCGGGGAATGCCGGCACGTCAGCGCGACAGGGAAGAGCCAACAATATGAAGATGAAGCCGATTCGCGGAGAGAGCTTCACGATATGGCGAGATCCTCTGAACTCTCTTAACTCGCCGCCAGAATCGCACGCTGGCGTTTGCGCAGAACAAGCGTCAACAAAATGATTTCGCCGATCAACAATACCGCCGACGTGATGATGACCGCGTATGCCGCGCCGAGAATCCCGTGCGACCGGACCAACAGCCAGCTCGCCAGAGTCGCAGCCGCCACCGCAGCAGTGAGTACCGGAATCTGCGGCGCAAAACAACGCGCCGAAGTAATCGCTGAGGCCATTTGCGCTGCGATGTAGCTCATCGCGCCACCGACCATCATTGCGACAAGCACGTCGGTGTGTTCCGCATACTCAGGACGATAAACCAGTGTCAGCAGCAGATGTCCGAAGAATACCGCGACGCCGATTCCAGCCAATCCTAGCGCCACCGCAATTCCAACTAACTTCATCAACAGGGAATTGAATCGACGAATCTCTCCGTTGCCGTAGAGCTTCGCAAGCCGCACGAATGCCGACTGGCCCATGGCCGTGATGATCAGGTTTCCGGTCGAAACAAGAAACGCGGTCGCGGTGAAAATGCCAAGTTGCCGCTCACCAATCGAGCCGACGATGAAATAGCGTGGGATGCTTGGCAGCAGGGAAACCAGGAAAGCGATGACGCCGAGGATAATCGAGGTGCGGAACAACTCGATTTGCACCGCTCGATTCCAGCGAGGCCGCAGCGACTGATCGCGCGCCGCGAGGATTTCCGCGGATTCCTGCATCTCAGAAATGCTGTGCGGATCGAAGTGCGTGCGTTTGCGAATGTCATACGCGACGAGCACAAGCGCTCGCGCGACCGTAAGCCCGATAGCTCCCCAGATGATGCTTCCGGCGAGGTAAACGCCGGTGGCCATCGCGGCCAGCCCGATCACGCCACGAACGATCATGGATTTCGCGATGCGGTCCATGTGCTCATGGAACTGCATCTTCGCGTAATACAGGTCGGCGACGATCTCCAGACCTTGCGCAAAACCGATGATCAGAACGATCCAGGTGGATTGCGGCGAATAGTGCATCCCAAACGCCGCCCCAATGATGACGAGCATCGAGATGACAGTCGTGAGCAGCCGAAAGCCGAGGTATTCACCGAAATGAATTCGTTCGTGAACGTCCGTGGTGAGCACTGCCCGAAGCTGCAACGTCGAAAGGGCATAGACTGGTGTCGCGATTGCCAGTGCCAAGCCGTACTGCCCAACCATCGTCGCGTTTCCGAGCTTCGCCAGCACGACCAACATGCACCACTGGCACCCGGAATAAATCACGTTGCCGACAAAGGTCCAGCTGAAATTCCACCGGAGTGAAACCGTCTCTGCGGGCTGGATAACTTTTTCGGTGCTTGCTTGGGCTGTGGGGACTGACGAACTCATCCACTCTCGCTGACCTAACGAACTCAACGCTTACCTCTTACCGGGCGATAACTACGCTCTTCCACGCGTTGGCCGCCAACCTGCTGCTCAAAGTTCGCATTCCAGAAATCGCGAACACGTTGCGGCACACGCCCCGGCTGTCCGCGATACGGTTGCCGCACGCCGTGCGCGAATCGATGTCGCATTGGCGCCGCCACTGCATATGCGCTGCTCTGCGCCGCCAGCATCGCGAACAGGAACCACGTCGGTTTGTAGTACTCCCAGTTCATCACGAAGCACCCGAGGGCCCAGGAAAGCAGCATCACGAGCCATAAGCTTCGCTCGAGATTTTGCATTCGCATCGCTGCCGTGATCAAACTGAACAGCATCACCGCGAAAATACCGAACCCGATTGCACCCAGTTCGACCAACACCGAAAGAAACGTGTTGTGTGGCGCCCAGGCCGTCGCTGTCTTTGCTTGCACGGCGATAGGAAACGCACCCGCACCGATGCCCACAAACGGGTGATCGTAATAAGCTTCCAGGCCCGCGTGCCAAATCACGGTTCGGGCGTCCATCGTGCCTTCGGTGATTTCACTTTCGGTACTGCCAAGGCGTGTCCACGCCCTCTGCGGGACCATCCGGATCGCAACGAGTGAGCCGATGATTACCAACACGATCGTGGCGAGTTTCTGCTTTGCCGTCCACGATTTGAGTGTCAGCGGAACCATCAGAAATGCCGCGATTAACGCGACGAATCCGCCGCGGGACGCGGTAAAAAAGACGCCGCAAGACGCGGCCACGATCGAAGCCCGGTAGATCCACGGCCATATCGGCCGCTTGTCCACGACGGCCAGATATAACGACATCGGCACGCTGAGCACGATGCGCAACCCGATGTCGTTCGGGTTCATGTTGAAGGCGCCCTGACGCACCCCAACCACCGAGTGCTCGTTCGTTAGAACCGTAGCGACGGCAAGCACTGTTGCGCCAATGATGTATGCTCGCATCAGGCGCTGTTGCTGCTCAGGTTTTGGTGCTTCCGCCCATATCAATAACACCATCGCGATCAGCTGGACGTAGCTGATCATTTCTTCGGTCGTTTCTTCGGGGCCGATCGTCCAGAAATACGACAAACACACCCACACGACGAACAGCACCATCATCAGGTGCGGCACGATCGGTGTCCGGAACTTCCCCGTCTCCACGATCGCGACGATTCCAGCGACGAACGCGACCAAGCCGATGATGCGACCGATCGTTCCGATTCCGGGAACGACGATCGAATTTTCCAGCGGTACGGAGAACACAAACAGGGCAAGCAGCCAGAGCGCAATAGTTGCGATCGGGCTCTCATTCGCTGAAGCCGGGGCAAACGGGCGCACCACACTACCCGCTCCGCGCATACGTGGACTTTGTCTGTTGGGGAACATAGTTGTCCGTGTTTTTGTGCTGTACAGACTGCGCTGGTTGGCGCTTGTCGAGTCGGACAGGGGACGTTGCTCGACGGTTGGGGCTGAGGCTTTCGGAATCAGAAATGGGCGCCTGATCGAATCGTGCAGAATCAGGCGCCCAAGAATTGGCTAGGCGTGCGGCGGGTGACTGGCCTTGGCTTCGGCGCTCTGACCATAGCCGTAGCCATAACCATAGCCGTAGCCATACCCGTAGGTGCGACCCGGAGTCTTGCGCGGATCCCAGCTGTTGAGCACGGTGCCGAGAATTCGCGTTCCGTCTTCGGACAGCCGCTGGCTAGCGATCAAGGCAGCTTCGCGCATCGTGTGGCCTGCGCGAACCACCAGCACAACGCCGTCAGACAATCCGCCAAGCAAACGGGCATCCGCCAAGTGCATCATCGGTGGCGCGTCGATGATGACCATGTCGAACTCGGTGCGCAGGCGAGCGATGAGTGCTTCCATGCGCGGCGAGTGCAAGAGTTGAGAGATGTTGTTCGTGCGCGTTCCGCTCGGGAGCAACGAAACGCCGGTGATGCGCGTTTCGAGCACGAGCTGATTCAGCGGCACGGTTTCCAGTTGCGTGTCGGCAAGCAGAACGTCGCTGACGCCGCGGGCATTCGATGAACCGAAAATCTTGTGGAGTTTCGGCTGGCGCAAGTCGCCGTCGATCAGCAGCACTCGCCGTCCCATTTCTGCGATGGCGATGCTGAGGTTGCTGGCAACCGTGGTCTTACCTTCGGCCGGGCCCGGGCTGGTGACAACGATGACCTGCGGGCTCTCGGAATTCTGCCCTGGCAACAGGATGGACGTCAGCATGGCGCGGAACGATTCCGCAACCGCCGATGGCTTGTGCTTCCAGGTGACGAGCTCGAGGCAATCGTTCGGATCGGCCGGAGCGAGCGCCTTGGCGTTTTTCACGGCCGGCGTATCGCAGACGCCTGCCATCGGAATCACGCCGAGTTCGGGCAGGTTCAGGAACGCCTGCAAATCGCCAGGAGCCTGAATACTGCGGTCGAACCGCGTGCGGAAGATGACAAAACCAAGTCCAAGGAAGATGCCGCAGAACAAACCGATCGCGGAGTTGACCGGAACGTTCGGCTTCGCCGGCAGGAAGGGTGGCTTCGCTTCGTCCACCACGAGCACATTGCTCGCGC
>DATAMU010000650.1:0-17452 GCA_036266605.1 Candidatus Acidiferrum sp.
ACTTCTTCCCAATCGACGTCTTTTCCGTAAAAGCCGTAGCTCGCGTGTGCGTCGGCGACAAATTGAGCCCAGAGGTCGTCGATCGCGCGCCCTTCGCTGACGCGAAACCAAAAATTGCTCAACCGCCCGCGCTTCTTCGGCGGATCCGTTGAAGCAGACGACGCGGAAGAAGGCATGGAGGAGGGCGCGCTCATTAGGGCCAGATTATAGGTTACGAGTTGGGGTCTCGATAGGACTCAATCCGGGTAAAAATCCTTCTCATCTGCTGACTGCGTGCGCTTCGATTTGGCGCGCGATTTCTCATCGACCGCCCCATCCTTCCGTTTCGTCTCGCGCCGGCCCCAGCCTTCGTTCGAATTCCGCTCTTCATGCCGCATCGATCCGCCAAATTGCACCGAATCGAACCCGAAGCGGTCCCTGAGTCCGTCGGTCGTTTTCACGAGCTTCTCGAGCTTCGCGCGTCTCTCGCCATCGAGCAGGTCCAGTTGGTCGTTGCCGTGTGAGAACGAGCCCAACGCAACCCCGAGCAGGCGAACTTTTCGCCTCAAGTTCCGGTGTTCGTGAAACAAGTTCTGAATCGTGGCGAAGATATCGGAATCCAGATTCGTTGGCGCTGGCAATGTCTTCGCTCGCGTGTACGTGTCAAATCCCTGGTAACGAATCGTCAGCGTTAGCGTGCGCGTCGAAAGCCCTGCTTCCCGCAACCGCTTGCACGCCTTCTGCGAAAGATGGCTCAACATCGACAGCAAAACTTCCGTATCGTTCGTATCTTCGCCAAAGGTGTGATTGTGTGAGATCGACTTCGGCTCCGCGTCGATCACGAACTCATACGAATCGCCGCCGCGCGCCTTGCGATAGAGCGCCGTGCCCCATTGCCCGAAAATCTTTTGCAGTTTTTCGTGCGGCACGGCTGCAAGATCGCCGACCGTTTTCAATCCCAGCGCCAGCAACGATCGCTCGGTCACTTCGCCGATTCCCGGAATTTTCCTCACCGGCAGTGGCGCCAAAAATTGAGCTTCGCTTCCCGGTGCGATCCACACCAGTCCGCGGGGCTTCGCCTGATCCGATCCAACCTTCGCAACCAAGCGCGTCGAACCCAGTCCGGCGGAGCAGGGAAGTCCCGTCGTGCTGGTGATGGCGCGTAACAATTTGTCCGCAGCCGCAAACGGCGGCCCGTGTAGCCGTTCCGTCCCAGCCAAATCGAGATACGCCTCGTCGATCGAAACCATCTCCACGATCGGCGAAAATTGGCCCAAGATCGTCGCGATCCGATCGCTCCACTCACCATATTTGTGATGATGTCCGTCGAGAAAAATTCCGTGAGGGCACAGCTTGCCAGCGGTCCGCAGCGGCATCGCCGAATGCACGCCAAACTTTCGCGCTTCATAACTCGCCGACGTCACGACCCCGCGTTGATCGGGCGTGCCTCCGCCGACAATCACAGGCTTACCGCGCAGTTCGGGCCGCTCCAGCAATTCCACCGACACAAAAAACGCGTCCATATCGACGTGAAGAATCGAAGTCGTCGACGGCAGCGAGTGCTCTTCCACCGCCCCATGAATCGCCCGAAATCGCGCCAGCTCCGGCATGCCCGTAGCCTACGCCCGATTCGTGACCGTGCCAATGTGCGCGGTTCGCTCGGCCGCGATGACGCGAGGGATTCCGGCGAGATCGTTCGTGATTCCGACGCGGGTCCATTCCGGCGCGTCGAATAGCGGCTGCACCGCGGGCAGGCTGTCGTGACCGAGTTCGAACACGGCGATACCGCCGGGGATCAAATGGGCCGCGGATTGTGTGACGAGCGCTGCGTAAAGTTCGTAGCCTTCTTCGCCGCCATAGAGTGCCATTTCGGGTTCGTGATCGCGCACTTCGCGTTGCAGCGTCGGTCCTTCGCGGCGGCTGATGTACGGCGGGTTGCTGGCGATGAGTTCGAACTGCGATACCGTCGTTGCGATCGCAACACTCTCCAGCAAACTCGTGTGCACAAACTCAATGCGATCCGCGAAATTGTGTCGCTCGGCATTCCGCCGCGCCACCTTCAGTGCCTCTGGAGAAATATCTGTCGCCAGAAATTTTGCGCCCGGCAGATCCTTCGCCAGCGAAATTACGATGCAGCCCGAGCCTGTACCTACGTCCGCGATCCTCAATCCTTCGCCACTCAGCGTCTGTTTGCGCCCCTCGCGAAGTTCCCGCAACGCCAGCCGGTCGAGCGCGACCTCAATCACGTGCTCGGTCTCCGGCCGCGGAATCAGCACGTCCGGGGTGACTTCGAACTCCAGCCCCCAAAATTCCTGCTTGCCGGTCAGGTGTTGCGTAGGTTCACCGTTAGCGCGGCGCTCAAGTAACGTAAGCAACTGCTTTTCTTGCTCCGCGCTGATTTCATCTTCCGGATGCGCGTAAAGCCACGTTCGGTCGCGTCCAACGACGTGCAGCAGCAACAATTCCGCCGCCAACGTGTACGACGGCACATCCGCGTCGCGCAGCCTTCCAATCCCCAACTTGAATGCAGTTTTAGCGTCCATGCAAATTCGTCTGCTTGTTCCTGAGTTTTGTCTTGTGGGTCGCGGCTTCAGCCGCGACATTTAGCAAAGCGGTGAAAGGGCTTCAGCCCCTGAAGTCAGCGCCTACGCCGCCGAAAGCTCCTGCTGCAACCGCTCCGACTCATAGTGCGACACAAGCCCATCCACCAGCGCCGCCAGCTTGCCCTCCATCACGTCCGTAAGCTGATGCAGCGTCAGCCCGATGCGATGATCGGTGATGCGATTCTGCGGAAAGTTGTACGTGCGAATCTTCTCAGAGCGATCGCCCGTCTTGATCTGCCCGCGCCGCTCCGCCACGATCGCCGCCTGCTGCTTCGCCATCTCCAGCTCATACAAGCGCGTACGCAACACTCGCATCGCCTTCGCGCGATTCTTGATCTGTGACTTCTCGTCCTGTTGTGACACGACAAGTCCACTGGGTATGTGCGTGATGCGCACCGCCGAATACGTCGTGTTCACCGACTGACCGCCCGGACCCGACGAGCAAAACGTATCGATGCGCAAATCTTTCGCCTCGATCTTGATGTCGATGTCGTCCGCTTCCGGCAACACAGCAACCGTTGCCGCCGAAGTGTGAATGCGGCCTTGCGTTTCGGTCGCCGGTACGCGCTGCACACGATGCACGCCGCTCTCGTACTTCAGCTTCGAATAAACCTTGTCTCCCTGAATCGCCGCCACAATTTCCTTCATCCCGCCGATCGACGATGGAGAACTCTCGAGAATCTCGACTTTCCATCCTTGCGTTTCCGCGTAGCGCGAGTACATCCGGAACAATTCGGCCGCGAACAGCGCAGCCTCATCGCCGCCGGTGCCTGCTCGAATCTCGACGATCACGCTCTTGTCATCGTTAGGATCCTTCGGCAGCAGTAGCAGTTTCAATTCGCGCTCGACAGTCTCTTTGCGCGCAAGCAGCTGTTTCTCCTCCTCGTGCGCCATCTGCTTCATCTCAGCGTCGCCTGCATCCAGCGTCATCTCATGCGCGCCAGCCAGATCCTTTTCGATCTGCTTGTACTCGCGATGCTTTTCGACGATCTGTTCCAGTTCGGCGTGTTGCTTCGCCACCTTCTGAAACTTTGTCGAGTCCGAAACAAGCTCCGCCGTCGAGAGCTGTTGCGTCAATTCGTCGTAACGCACGCCCAACTGATCCAATTTTTCCGTAAACGTCATTGCAGCCATAGCGAACCCCTTCAAATGTCGAATCGTGAGTTGTTGTTTGTGACAGGAAACTACCTGGCTCGCCAGGCGGCGAGCGAAATGGGGTCAGCTAATGAACGGCGGTGTACATCGGATGCTCTAGGAGCATTATAGCGCGAATCGGAGGGACCTAACCAACGTGCAAGTGCGAAATCGCGAAGAGCACGCCCACGAAAAACAAAATCGTCACTGCAATAATCCCCAGCCACAGCATCACAAACTGCCGTTGGTCCTGCTCCGGCGGCGGCGCCGAAATCCCAAACACCAGCGAAAATCCCCGAAACAATTCCGCCAACCTTTTAATCGCGTTCGAATTCTCGCTCATTCGTTTTGACCCGCCGCCATACGCCAAAACTCACCCCGCTAAGTTCAATCCCCTCAACAAATTCACCCGCTACCAGTGAACCTTACCCCTTTAGAATCACATCCTTGCACGATTTACGCGTTCATCCTCTTTAGAATGACATCCTTACGCAAAAACAGGGGGAGGGGTGGCACCCGCGCCTTCAGCCAAAAATTGCGACGCCGCGTGGCACTATAATACGATGCGACACAACGATGAGTGACTCACAAAAATGAGCGACTCCGCCCGCCCACTCGTGCAACTCAACGACGCGTCCGCGAATCAATCTGCGCGCCAAGAAGATCTCGGTTTCCTCTGGGATTTCTGGTATCCCGCGTTGCGCAGCACCGAAATTGTCGGACAGCATTTAGCTACCGCGATGTTGCTCGAAGTTCCGCTCGTGCTCGGTCGCACGTCCGACGGCAAGGTATTCGCGATGCGCGACTCCTGCCCGCATCGCGGAATTCCACTCTCCTACGGGCGCTTCGACGGAAAAACCGTGGAGTGCAGTTACCACGGCTGGCGTTTCGATGCGTGCAGCGGCCGATGCATCGAGATTCCTTCGCGGACAGACCAGGACAAAATCAAGACCGAACGCATTTTTGCGGGAAGTTACGCCTGCGAAGAACACGACGGCTACGTTTGGGTTTTTATGCACGCGCCGGGAACGCGCGCTCCGGAATCATCGGAAATTCCGCCGGCGCCACGACTCGCGACCTTCAGCGAAAAATTCAAAATCATGCATCTCGCGTGCGATTTGCCGGCGCACGTCGACCACGGAATCATCGGCCTGATGGATCCCGCGCACGGTCCGTTTGTGCATCAATCGTGGTTCTGGCGCAGCCGCGGCTCGATTCACGAAAAGCAAAAGCAGTTCGAGCCGATACCAAACGGATTCCGCATGAGCCCGCATTCGCCGAGCTCGAACAGCTTGCCGTATCAAATTTTGAAAAAGCGCACCGGCGAACCCGTCACCACGACGATCGACTTCATTTTGCCGAATCGCCGTCTCGAAGAGATTCACAGCGGGAAACTGTGGTTTTCGAGCCAGACGACCGTCACTCCTGTGCGGCGCGATCTCTGCCGCATCGATTTCGTCGCGGCTTGGAATTTATTTTTTCTGCCGGTCTCGATCTTCCGCATCTTCGGCACAATTTTTTTGCGCCAGGATCAGGAAACAATGATCCAGCAGGCCGAAGGACTGAAACACAATCCTCATCTGATGTTGATCGACGATGCTGATCGTCCTGCAAAATGGTACTTCGCGCTCAAATCAAATTTGATCGAGTCGCGCCGCACGGGCGAAACGCTCCCGCACCCAATGAACGGCCCCGTCACCCTGCACTGGCGCTCGTAGTTTTTTCTGAAATTGGAACGCGAGAAGTCGAGCGCTAGATGCGCCGCTCGACGTTGGGGAAGTTCAGCCACACTTTCACGCCGCAGAAGTGCGAGCCTTCCGTGCAGATCGGCGTCGTGATTCCCGCGCGCAAATAACACGGCGGACCGATGTATTTCGCGAATTGCGGATGCACCTGACGCAATTGATCGAGTTCATCCATCGACGCGCGATAGATTTCTTCCTGCGCGTTGAAACACGTTCGCATCGTCCATTTGTGCAGCAGATGGAGCAGCGAGCCGCTCTCGACGAGCCGAATCGATTTCGCATTCGGCAGCACATAGAGCGCGATTTCCGCCGGCACGCCGCGATCCAGCAATTCGTTCTTCGCATTCCACGCGTCATGCATGGCGCGCTCGTAAACTTCCTTCGCGCGTGCATTTCGATCGAGCAGCATCGGCGTGATGTAATCCGGCTCGCGTGTATCCGAAAGCGTCAGCAGCGGCCGCGAACCGGGCACCATGCGGTGCCGCTGATCCTGGCTATCCGCGGTGTGACTGATCTTTTTCGCGAATGTGTAGTTCGCGTGTTGCAGCGCGCGCATCAACGGCGCATGCACGCCTACGTTCAACGTCTCGAGCCGATAGATGTTCCGCGACGGATTCAGCAGCCGGTCGATCGCTTCTTCATCGCTGCACTGCGATTCCGTCAGTCCAACGACTGCGCGATATGCTTCTGCCGCGATGCGCGGAGCGTTTGGCGAGTAATCAACCAGCTTTGAAGTGCGTCCTTCCAGCTTCGCGTCGAATTCGCGCGCGAACGCCTCGGCGTGCGGCGTGCTGCCGCTCGCGCCATTCGACGAAGCATTCTCCATCGCCGCGGCGACATTTGCTTCGCCCCATTCAGGCAACGCCTGAATCGGCTCGGTCCCGAAACGCTCGAAAAATTGCGGATCGATGTCGCGCGCCAGCTTGACCATTTGTCCGATGACTTCGCGCGCTTCGTTCGGCGTATCCGAAGCCGAGCACATTCGCCACAACCGATGCAGCACGATGCCCGAGATCGTGTGCACCATCGTCGTGAACGCCGCCAGCGGCAGCACGTAGCGCGCGATCTCAATCGACCGTTTTTCCGCCGACTTCTCGATTTTCTGAATGCGATTCACGTGCGACATCGGTCCGACGTGCCAGATGTCGTTCAAAATTTCGCGGGCATCTCCGGCGAGCAGCGCCGACAACTCGCGGTAATACTCCCAGGACCGCGCAATCGAACGCTCGTAAATCTCGCGGCAACCTTCGTTAAAGAACAGCGATTCCGGTGGGACATACGCATGCGCGCGATTTAGCCGCACGTAGCGCTGGCTCTGCTGTTCCGAATTGTAAAAAGGATGCGCGTGCAGGAACGCCCACACGAATTGCCGGCTCACATTCTCGAGCCCAAATTCAAAATGCGCGTGCTGATAAACGGTGTGATGCCCGCTGTAGAACGTCGCAGCGCCGATGTTGATTCGCTGCTTGTCGGTGATTTCTTCCGCGCCGATCAATCGCTGCGCATAGCAGGTTCGCGCCGCGGCGATCGCCGAATCATACGGATGCGCGAACGCGTTGCGCAGAGTCACCACCGGCGGTCCGCTATCGACCAGCTCTCCGGAACGCGACGCATCAAACATGCGGGATTGGGAAGCCACAGTGTAGATCATTCTACACGGCTGGATGCGAGAACCAACTCCGCTCTTCCAATTCAAAAACAAAAGGCGGACTCGAAGGTCCGCCCCTTGGTAGCGTGGTGTTTTTCCCTCGCCGATCGCTACAACCTACTGTTGCGAAGCAACCGTCGCCTTGATCTTCGCTCCATCAATCGTGTGCGGCAGATCGAAATCGATCGACAGCCCCTGCTTGCCGAGGCAAAGCGACTTCGCTGTCAGCCCGTTCGACTCTGACACGAGCGTCAATCCCGACGGTGTTTCGCAGCTTTCGTTCGACGCCATCGCCAGAATCGACGCCACTGGTCCCGGTTTCGCATCCGGCCGCACAAACACCAGCACGCGTGTACCCGACGCCGCCAACTGGGTCACCGGCGCAATCGACACCGTGTAGTGTCCGGCGGGCAGCACCGTCGAGCCGAATCGCGTTTCCGCGTTCAGCGTGAATGCGCCCTTCACCAATTCCTGAGCCTCCGCCGCGCCGAGCAGAGCGACTGCCGCCAGACCCGTCGCGAGAACAACCTTCTTCGTCGTTGCAATGATGCTTTTCATGATGTCTACCGTCCTTTTTTTGATGTTGAATTCATGCGATCCGATCGGGCGCACTCCGCCCGTTCGCAACAAAACGGCGTTGCGACTCACTCGAATTGCATTGGCTTGAAAAATCGGGCGAGCGAAAGAACTTCCAGGTTCTTCTCGAACGTGCTCGCAAATGCAGACTGCGCTTTTACGCTAACTACGCCACCGATCTTGCGGCCGTGAGCGCCAGTTGTCTAACGCAAAGAACCTGCGAAAAGAATCAATCGATTTGATGTTGAAAAGGCTCTAGAAGAAATTTTTTGATTCGCAATGAGCGATCAATCTTTTCCTCGCAAAATCCGGCCCAATAGTCGCGGAAATACACGTTCACGTAGTCACTATGGAATTGTTACGAGACGAGCGAACAAAACGGGCGAACGCTCTGATTGGAAAATTTGATGAAGTTCAGTGCGCGGTCGGCGCCGTGCTTGCCGGACCAACGGTTGGCGGCTGCGAAAACGTCCGCATCAGCAAAACCATCCGCCAGCGCTGCTCATCCGTCAGCCGCTTTTTGAAGGATGGCATCGGCCTGCGCCCTTCCGTTAGTTTGTAATACAGCTCGCCATCCGTCACGCCGCTCATTTGCTGTGCATTGGTAAAGTCCGTCGGCTTCGGGTCGTACAGCGACGCATCATGTCCGTCGCCCCGGCCCGTCAATCCATGGCACACCGAACATTTGTCGCGATATACCGGCCGAATGGAGTCGAGATCGGCCGAGGACGCCGGAATCGGATTCTTCATCGCCCGCGCAGACTCTGGCACGGTCCACGGCCGGCTCTGCCACATCAAAAACGCGATCGCGCCCGCAATGACGAGCAATAAAACGACGAACAGAAACTTCCGCATTCGCAAATCTTTGGTTTGACACGCAGGCATGTCGACAGGAGAAATATTCGCACGGTGCAAGCGCCGCAAGGAAGGGAACTACGCCCGAAGTGTCAGCCAGAGCAACTCGGCGTTGAACACCAGAATCACCGCCGCTACAACCCAAGCGACGACCGAAGTCAGCCGCGAATTCGCAAACTCACCCATCTTCTTTCGGTCACCTGTAAACTGAATCAGCGGTATCACCGCGAACGGAAGCTGAAAACTCAAAACCACCTGGCTCAAAATCAGCAGCGCCGTGACCTTCGACTCACCCGCAATCCCAATCACCAGCACCGCCGGCACAATCGCAATTCCCCGCGTAATCAGCCGCCGTACCCACGGCTTCAGCCTGATATCGAGAAATCCTTCCATCACGATCTGCCCGGCCAGCGTTCCCGTCAACGTTGAGTTTTGCCCCGATGCCAGCAGAGCGCACGCAAAAATCGTGCTAGCCAGCCCGGCGCCCAGCACGGGACTCAACAACTTATACGCGTCCGAAATCTCCGCAACGTTATGCAGTCCCCGCGTATGAAAGGCCGCTGCGCCCAAAATCAGGATCGCGGCATTGATGAACAGCGCAAATCCCAGCGCAACCGTCGAATCCAGCACCGAATACCGCAACGCCTCGCGCCGATCTTTCACCGACGTGCCGAATGCCCGCGTCTGCACGATGCTCGAATGCAGATACAGATTGTGCGGCATCACCGTAGCACCCAGGATTCCGATCGCGATGTAGAGCATCTCGCGATTTCGCAAAATCTCCGTAGTCGGGAGCACTCCTCGCGCCGCTTCGCGCCACAGCGGCTGCGCTACGAAAATCTCATACGCAAAGCACGCTGCGATCGACGCAATCAGTGTCACGACGAACGCTTCGATCATCCGAAACCCGCGTCCTTGCAATGCCAACACGACCAACACATCCAGCGCCGTGATCAACACGCCCGCAATCAGCGGCAGCCCAAACAACAATTTCAACGCGACCGCCGAACCCAGCACTTCCGCCAGATCGCAGGCCGCGATCGCAATCTCGCACAACACCCACAGCACGAATGAAGTCCGCCGAGAATACTGCTCGCGGCACGCCTGGGCTAAATCTCGTCCCGTCGCAATTCCCAATTTCGCCGACAACGCCTGCAACAGCATCGCCATGAAATTGCTGATGACGATTACGCTCAACAGCGCATACCCAAATTTCGACCCGCCGCCGATATCCGTCGCCCAGTTGCCCGGGTCCATATATCCGACCGCGACGAGATACCCCGGCCCCGCAAACGCCAAAATTTTTCTTAGCCATGAAGCGCCCTGCGCCACAGGCACAGTGCGATGCGCTTCAGGCAGGGATGGCAGAGTGATGCTCTGCCCGCGTGAGGCGTTAGAGCTGTGGGCAGTCGTCAGCGAGTTAATTTGCGGCGCAACTTGCGGGTTGATTTGAGAAGAAGAGTTCATTCCACCTGATTGCTTTCACCCGATAACAACCACGCTTAGTCAATGGAGTTAAGCATGGTAAATGTGGAATATAAACTAGCATTAACCATTCCGCCTGTCAATCCCATTCTCCGCGCATGAGCCCTTGTCGCTACGCGCCGTCGGGCACGTCTATCGCGCCTGTGATACTTTGTGTCCATCCACTCCGCGTGGACGCAATCAAAGGAGCTTCACACAATGGACGAGCAGCGCGCACCGCAGGCCCAAGGCCAAGGACAGGTGCAAATCAAAGCGGACGAGAAAGAACTGCAAGGCGAGTACAGCAACCTGGTGATGGTTCACCACAATCTCGAAGAGTTCACGCTCAATTTCATCTACATTTTTCCCAACGGCGCGCAGGGCAAGCTGCTCAAGAGCATGATCGTCAGCCCCGGCCACGCCAAACGCATCTGGCGCGCCCTCGGCGAAAACATCGCCCGCTACGAAGCCCAGTTCGGCCCGATCAAGGAAGCGCCCGACACACCGCCTCCCACCGTCGGCTTCGTCCAATAACAAATTCTCACGTCGCCTTACGCACTTTCCGTATAATCCGCCACATGCAAAGGCGCCGAGGGATCATCACGCTCTTTGTGGTTGCGATGATTTTGTCTGCTGCGTCGCCATGCGTTCCCGGCGCCGACGTATTCACTCCGCTTACTATGTCTGCCTTCACGCCGCGTACCATCGCCTTTCCCGGCACCGACGGCCGCACGCACATCGTCTACGAATTGCTGCTGACCAACACGAATGTCACTCCGGCCACCGTCGAAACTGTGGAAGTTCTTGACGCTGGAAATCCCACAAGCACTATCGAGACCTACGACGCAAAAAAGCTCCTGGCCGCCCTACGCACCACGGGAAATTCCACCGTCGAAACGCCGACTATCGAATTCAACGGCACACGCCTCTTGATGGTCAGTCTCGCTTTCAATCCCGGCGCTACGATTCCCAAGAAATTGCTCCACCGCATCAAATATCAAGGCGCGACCTCGCCGTCTCCGAAGCCCGGTACGCCGGCCGAACTGACCTACGCCGCCGCTCCCATCGAAATCGAAGCAAAATTTCCGCACATCGGTGCGCCTCTCTCCGGCACTGGCTGGGTCGCCGTCAACGGATGTTGCGAAGTCGGCGTTCACCGCTCTAGCAGCATCGCCTGCAACGGCGGCCTCTACCTTGCGCAACGTTTCGCGATTGACTGGATGCAACTCGACAAGGACGGAAAATTCATCAACGGAGACGCGTCCGACGTCCACGCATACGCGGGCTATGGTGCGCAGGTTCTCGCGGTTGCCGATGGCACCGTTGTCGGCATCGAAGATTCGCTCGAAGACCAAAAACCTCCGACACTGCCCGATCCCTCGACCATCACCATCGACACCGTCGATGGCAATCACATCGTTCTCGATCTTGGCGGTGGCGTGTACGCTTTTTACGCTCATCTGCAAAAAGGTTCGCTCACGGTCAAACTCGGCGATCGCGTCAAGCGTTCTCAAGTCCTCGCGAAACTCGGCAACACCGGCAACAGCTCCGCCCCGCATCTGCACTTTCATCTGATGCAGAGCCCGTCCGTGCTTTGTTCGAACGGCATCCCCTATGCAATCGACACCTTCGCCGCTGCTGGCAATCTCAGTCACGACTTCGCCGCCGAACAGGATCTCAGCGCCGATTTCAGCAAAGCCCTTCGTCCACCGAGCACTCGCCGCTATCAATATCCGCTAGATCTCGAAATCGTAAACTTCACGCCTTCGCACTAGTGCGTGAAATCGCAAAATCAGTCGCGCAGACGGTTGCGAATCCGCGGATGGCATCGTAAACTGAATCACGTGTAGCAATTCCTTCCGTGTTGCAAGGGCCTGTAGCTCAGGTGGCTAGAGCGCGCCCCTGATAAGGGCGAGGTCGGTGGTTCAAGTCCACCCAGGCCCACCATTTCTCTCCTTGGTTTCCGCCAGCTTTCGAATCCATCCAATCTTGCCGACTTGCTCGGAAAATCTTGCCGGGCGACATCGCCGTCGCGGTCTCATTGACGCGATTCGCGTTCCAACCAAACACTTTTCCATCCCATCATCCTGGCACGACAACTGCATCGCTCCTCCACGCCAAAACTCGGTGCTAACGTTTCGCCGTCTTCGGTCGATAGCCATCAAAGGACGGACGCGACAGCAACCCGCAGTAAGAAAGCTCTAAGATCGGGAGGTCACTCATGTCCATCGCCGGAATCGCCAGCAACAGCGGTCTTTTCCAAAACTCCGTCGTCCAGCAAACACAGAATCGCTTTCAGCAAATTCAATCGCAGTTTCAGAAACTTGGCCAGGACCTTCAGTCCGGTAACCTGACGCAAGCGCAGTCCGATTTCTCCACGCTCTCGCAGGAACTGCCGAACGGCAGTCAGTTCGGCGCATCCGGTACAAGCACAAGCGCGGGCGCAGCGGGCGCAACCTCACCCACAAACTCCAACCCCATCCTCCAAGCCTTTCAATCGCTCGGCAAAGATTTGCAAGCCGGCAATCTCAGCGCCGCGCAGCAAGACTTCGCCAACATCCAGCAGAGCGCGCAGCAAGCGCAAGCTTCCGGCCAGGCGCATCACAGCCATCACCACCATCACGCCGGCGGCGATGATTCCAACTCCAATTCACCGGTCTCCACGCTTCAGCAAGATTTCACGTCGCTCGGTCAGAGTCTGCAATCGGGCAATCTCTCGTCCGCGCAGCAGGCCTACGCTTCGCTGCAATCCGACCTACAGCAGTTCCTCCCGAGTTTCGCAACCAACTCGAGCGGCACCGGATCGACTTCGGCGGCCGCAACCACGGGAGTCAGCGTCACCGCATAATCTGGTTCCGTCGCAACACAGCGCGTAGCACACAAGAAAACGGCGCAGCCAAACGCTGCGCCTCTTCTTTCCGCTGGCCCACCACGTCCCGAAACGAACCACGCAAATTCCCAATTCCGCATGAGCGTGCGCACCGCCCGCTGCCAAACACGAAGAACCTCTCGAAATCCCAGCCAATCCTCGCCTTTTTACATCTCCTAAGCCTCGAAACTTGGAACTAAATTTGCCCATCTACTCCTGGAGCTCCGAATGGCGAGCCTCTCTGAAGTCGATTTCTTTCGTAGCGTCCTCGACAATCTCCACGTCGCCGTTTACGTCGTTGATCGCGAAGGCAAGATTCTCTTCTGGAACGATGGCGCCGAGCGAATTACCGGCTACCTTCGCCAGGACGTCATCGGCCGCCTGCAAACTGACAATTTTCTTGGCGAGACCGACGGCGAAGACAATGAGCTCACTGGCGAGCTCGCGCCCACCGCCGCCGCGATGCGCGACGGCAAGCCTACCCAATCGCTCGTCTCCATGCGCCACAAATCCGGCCATCGCATCCCCGTTCAAATATGGGCTTTTCCCGTTCGCAATTCCGATGGCGCCATCATCGGAGCCGCCGAGAGTTTCGAAGAAAGCATCGCCCTCGCCGAATGGGATCGCCGTCAAACGAAACTCGCGACCTACGGCTGCATCGACGAAGCCAGCGGTGTCCTCAATCACGGCGTCACGCAGTCTTACATCGGCGAAAATATCCGCCTCTTCGAAGAGCATCACGTTCCGTTCTCCATCCTCTGCATGGAGATGGATCATCTCGACAAAGTCCTCGCGCGCGACGGACCCGGCGCCATCGCCGTGATTCTCCGCGTCGTCGGCCAAACGCTCGAAAATACCGTTCGTCCCACCGACTATCTCGGCCGCTGGCAGAGCAATCAGTTTCTCGCCATCCTCACCGAGTGCAGCGGCAACGACATCGAGCGCGCATCCGAGCGCCTGCGCCGCATGGTCAACTCCAGCAAAATCGCGTGGTGGGGCGATCGCGTCCTCGTCACCATTTCCGTCGGCGCCACCGTGGTCAAACACGGCGACTCCGTCGAGGCCATGGTTCTCCGCGCCGAGCATGCGCTGCGCGAAAGCGTCGCCGAAGGTGGCAATCGCACGAAGGTGCGCTATGACTGAATCTTCCGACCTTCAGGGGATCGACTCGTCATGTTTGTAATCATCGGTATCGTCGTTGTCTTCGGTGCCGTCGTCGCGGGCTATTTGATGGAGCACGGCAACTTGAAGGTTCTCGTTCAGCCTGCCGAGCTCGTCATCATCGGCGGCGCGGCGATCGGCACCGTGCTCATCGCCAATCCGCTCCACATTCTGAAAGCGATCGTGGGCGGGCTCGCCGGCGCGTTCGGCGGTTCAAAATTTGGCAAAGACAAATATCTCGACACTATGAAAATGATGTACGAGCTCTTCAGCCGCGCGCGCAAAGAAGGTCTCATGGCGCTCGAAGCCGACAGCGACGGCCCCGACAAGAGCCCTGTCTTTTCCAAATATCCAAAATTCTTAAAAGATCACCACGCGCTCCACTTCGTCTGCGACACGATTCGTCTCGCCGCTGGTGGCGGCGTCGAGCCTTTCGACATGGATCAAATGATGGAGCTCGACATGGACGTCCATCATCACGAAGCCGGCCAGCCCATCGCCGCTCTTTCCACCATGGCCGACTCGCTCCCCGGTCTCGGCATCGTCGCTGCCGTGCTCGGCGTCGTCATCACCATGGGCGCGCTCGGCGGACCGCCCGAAGAAATCGGTCACAAAGTCGCAGCTGCACTCGTGGGCACGTTTCTCGGGATTCTTCTTTGCTATGGACTGATCGGCCCCATCGCCGCCAGCATGACTAAGGGCGCCGAAGACGAACACGCTTATTACTACGTCCTCCGTGTCGCCATGACCGCCTTCATGAAGGGGATTCCGCCGACAGTCGCCGTTGAATTCGGTCGCCGCGCTATTCCTGGCCACGTTCGCCCCAGCTTTCAGGATCTCGAAAAGTACATTAAGGGTGGCGGCGGTAGCGCTGCTGCGCCCGCTCCGGCTGCATAACCGAGTCCCTCCCCGACCGCCATGGCCCCCACAAAACCCATCATTGTGATCAAGAAAAAAGGCGCCCACGGCGGCCATCACGGCGGCGCATGGAAAGTCGCCTACGCCGACTTCGTAACCGCCATGATGGCGCTCTTCATCGTCCTCTGGCTTCTGAACACCAGCCAGAAAATTCAGAAAGCCGTCGGCGGCTACTTCCGCGATCCCAGCGGCACGGCCGAGCGCATCGGCAGCGATATGAGTGGGAGCGACGAAAACTTCGTCCTCACCAAGGACAACATGGAGGAGATCAAGGACCAGCTCGAAAAAAAAATTCGCGAAGTGCCCGATTTTGAAAAGCTTAAAAACAACATCGACTTGACTGTTACCAACGAGGGGCTCCGCATTGAATTGACAGAGTCGGCCACCGGTACCTTCTTTGACAGCGGCAGCACAAAAATCAGTTCCGATGGCACCGAACTCCTCGACGCCTTGGCTAGCGAACTCGGTAAACTTCCCAACACCATCGCCATGGAAGGTCACACGGATTCAAAGCCATACTCATCCGGCAGCGCCTACACCAACTGGGAACTCTCCACCGACCGCGCCAACGCCGCCCGCCGTCTCATGCTCCTCCACGGCATCCGCGCCGATCAAGTTACCCAGGTCCGCGGTTTCGCGGACCAGCGCCTCCGCAAGAAAGAAGACCCACTCGACCCCTCCAATCGGCGAATCTCCCTGATCGTCCAGTACCTCCCCAAGAAGCCCTCCGAATCCGACGCAAAGGTTGAAGGTGGCGAACCCAACGAAGGGAAGTCCGAAGGTGGCGAATCCAAATCCGCAAAGTCCGAATCGAAGTCCGAAAAGAGCGAGGCGAAGCCGCCAGGATCAAAACCTGCCGAGTCCGGCAAAAAAGAATAATTTCTCTGGTTGTTGGGTACCGTACCTTCAGGTTTTGTGAGGATGCGGGTTTAGATTCAACCTGACCGACCTCGACGCAACGAACTCGCTTGGCGATCCGCCACCCTGCACCCGCGATCGTTCCCCAGATCGCGGGATTGAATTCAACATCACCCAACCCATCCAACGTGCGCCATATAATGTACGCGCGTAGCATGGCTGCGCGCCCAAGTCCGCACAATCGCTCTGCCTCGTCTCTCCGGGTTTCCTCCATCTGCGCCCATTCCCAAAATGAAACTCCATTCGAATAACCACTAAATACCCATTGACAGTTCCATTAATCTCTGCTATCCTCCCAAATGAATACGCCCTCCAATTCGAACGCATCCCTTCACCAAACACTTTACGAGTTTCTCCATCTCAAGCGTTTTCAGCAATTTCCACACTCCTGTTTTCTGTATTTCTGCAACTTATTCATTCCAAGTAGCTTATTCACTCTTTTAAAAAGACCGGGGGGTATACCCCTAAAGGCGAACCTCAGGCGAAACCTAAATGCCGCTTGCCTGCCATCTGGCTCGCAAGACCGCGATGAAACTATCCTTACCCCTCCTCCGTACCTTCCCCGGAGGTCCCCGATGAAATCCCTCTGGCAAGATATCCGCTTCGGTCTTCGCGTCCTGGCCAAATCTCCGGGCTTCACCGCCACGGCCGTCCTCACCCTAGCGCTCGGAATCGGCGCCAACACCGCCATCTTCACCGTCGTCTATGGAGTACTTCTGCGCCCGCTGCCGTTCCCGCAGCCCGACCGCATCGTTCAACTCGCCCAAACATACAAAGACCAAACCAGCGACATGAGCGTCACCGCGACGCAACTCCGGCGACTCGGCTCCTACGCGTCCCCGTTTGAGTACCTCGCCGGAATCACCGAGAGCAGCTACACACTCACAGTCGGCAACAACGCCGTCCACCTTCACGGTATGCCCGTCGGCGCCGACTTTTTCCGCGTGCTCGGAGTCGAGCCCGAAATTGGTCGCGACTTTGCCGCCGAAGATAACGCCGGCGAAGGCCAGCACCTCGCCATCGTCACCTACAATTTCTGGCAGCACTACCTCGCCGCCGATCCCAATCCCGTCGGCAAGCCCATCCTCCTCAACGGCGAACCATACACCGTCATCGGCGTCATGCCACGCGGCTTTTCCACGATTGGGCAGTCTGGCGCACCCGATTCAAGTGCTCCCGACGTTTGGACGCCGCTCGCGCTCGTCGCCAAAACGATGGGCAGCGGCGAAAACATCGATGTCCTCGCACGCCTCAAGCCGGGAGTCGCACCCGCCGAACTTGCCGCCAACAACGCGCTCATCCTCCAGGATTTTCATCGCGAATTTCCCGAAGACGTCGGCCAGGAAGCGCGCATCGACTTCCTTCCATACCAGCGCATGATCGGCATGGACTTCCGTGTCTACCTTTTCGTTCTTCTCGGCGCGATCGGTTTCGTCCTGCTCATCGCCTGCGCCAACGTCGCGAATCTTCTGCTCGCGCGCGGCGGATTGCGCGGCCGCGAAATTGCGGTGCGCATTTCTCTTGGCGCTTCGCCGCGCCGCATCGTGCGCCTGCTGCTCGTCGAAAGCATGTTGGTCGCGCT
>DATAMU010000651.1:0-1914 GCA_036266605.1 Candidatus Acidiferrum sp.
CTCTTCAAACCGGACTAAGTGTTATGGGTTGCGAGTTGCAAACTGTTCCGTGATCTTCGAGTGAGCGATGAACTTGTGAGCTTGCAGAAATCCTTGCTGCGGCGCGTTTTTTCCGAGTGTAATTTTGTATATTTAATACAATATAGTATTGTGTCCACTCGGGCGCGTCGTGTTCCTCATGGTTCGCGATGGCGTTGTGTGATCCAGTCCAAAAATTGGCGGTTCGAATGTCCTTGCCACAACCTGCCTTTAAGCGGTGCTTCTTCAACCCGTTGATTCGCACAATTAATTCGCCCACAAAAGCCAGTCATTGCCGGCCTCACAAAACAAGGTTGCTGTCGCGGCAAATACTGTCCCTCGCACTTACTTTTGCCGTGTCGGCTCCGGTGTTGCTAAGTGGCGACCTCGACGATTTAAGTTCGGCGTTGAAGCCGATGATCACAAAGTATGAGGCGGACCGGATGAGCCTGGCGCAGATGTATGACGATCCATTTTCGGAGGTGCGACGGGCGAGGTTTCGGGACTTCTACGGCGAATGGCAGGGCAAATTGGAGAAAATCGATTTTGAGAAGCTTGATCTTGAGAGTCGTGCCGATTACGTTCTGTTTCAGAGTCATTTGCGAGAACGCCTGCATGACTTGACTACGCGCGAAAAAGAACAGGCGGAGATTGCGCCGCTGATTCCGTTTGCGCGGACGATTGTCGATTTGGACGAGGCGCGGCGGCGGATGGAGACGCCGAGGGGCGAGAATGCGGCGCGCAGCCTTGCTGAGATGGTGAAGACGATCGCGAAGACGCGGGCTGCGGCAGACGCGGGATTGGCCGAAAAGGCCAGCGGGAATGGCGCTGGCGCTGTAACGCCGGCGGCGGAAAAGTCGAAGGATAGTTCTGGTGAAGTGAAGCCGATTCGCGTGTCGCGATTCGAGGCGAGCCGGGCCGTTTCTGCGATGCCTCGATTGCGCGGTCTGTTGAAGCGGTGGTTCGAGTCATACAACAGTTACGATCCGCTGTTCACGTGGTGGGTCGCCGAACCGTATAAAGAAGCGGATCAAGCACTCGACTCTTATGAAGTTTTCCTCAAGGAAAAATTGGTCGGGATCAAATCGGACGATAAGACAACGATAATTGGCCAGCCTGTGGGAGAGGAGGAACTTCGCGCAGAACTCTCCGCGGCGATGATTCCCTACTCTCCTCAGGAATTGATCGCTCTGGCTAACAATGAGCTGGCGTGGTGCACGCGGGAGATGTTGAAGGCATCGCGGGAAATGGGTTTCGGTGACAACTGGCACGCGGCGCTGGAGCACGTGAAAGAGATGCATCCGCCACCTGGTGAACAGCCAGAAGAAATTCGGAAGTTGGCGCTGGAGGGAATCGATTACGTCACGTCGCACAACCTTGTGACGGTTCCGGATGTTGCGAAAGAAACTTGGCGATGGGAAATGATGACGCCGGAGCGGCAGCTCGTGAATCCGTTTTTCACGGGCGGCGATGTGATCAGCATTTCGTATCCGACCGATACGATGACGTTCGAACAGCGCATGATGAGCATGCGGGGAAACAATATTCCGTTTTCGCGATCGACTGTCTTTCATGAACTGATTCCTGGACACTATTTGCAGCAGTTCATGAACGAGCGATACCGGACGTACCGCGACGTGTTTGACACGCCGTTCTGGAGCGAGGGGAACGCATTTTATTGGGAGATGCTGTTGTGGAACATGGGATTTCCGCGGACTCCGGAAGAACGCGCGGGGATGCTGTTTTGGCGAATGCACCGATGCGCGCGAATTATTTTCACGATGAATTTTCATTTGGGAAATTGGACGCCGCAGCAATGCGTGGATTTTCTGGTGAGTGCCGTGGGGCACGAACGCGACAATGCATCTGCAGAGGTTCGGCGATCTTTTAATGGAT
>DATAMU010000652.1:0-6499 GCA_036266605.1 Candidatus Acidiferrum sp.
CGTTGGCCGATTTCATCCAGCGGTGAAGCTTGTCGTCTTTGAGCAGCGAAATCGCTTCCTCGGGCGACGCTTTCACCGTTTGATAGCGTTCGTAATCGACGATAGTGAGAGCACCGTCGGAGGTTACGGCGTGAAGCTGCTCAGGTATGAGGACGTCGATGTCTTTGTAGTGACGCTTGAGCGACGCGAGACTGTTGGAATCCCAACTGACGTAATAGGCGGCGCGCAACGGATCGTAACTCGCCGGGACGTTGCCGATATTTTCGACGCGGCGATGGCGGCCTTCGCGGCCAGGAACGACTTTCGGCCCGGTCTTCAGCTTCAGCGCTTTGTAAATCGGCCGGGTGTCGGGAATTAATCCCGCGGGAAGTTCAACGCTCGCCGCGATGTTGACGAAGAAATACGCCAGCAGCGCCGTCAGCAGCACGCCGGAAATTTCCATGATGCGGCGCGTACGACGCCAACGGACGCGCTCTGCGTCGTAAAAAATTGGACCGCGTTCCTTCATTCAACCTTTCACAATTGCGTTACGGCTGGGCACCCGAGCGCCGGCAGTGGAGTCCGCCTGCCTGATTGCGTCTGCTCTATTGTAAGATGCGACTCATTGATGAAGCGAATTTTCTGGAGCTCGGGTGTCGCGCTCGTAGCCGGATTGTGCCTTCGCTTGTTCTTCGTTTTGCGGTTCCCGGCAAGCTCCGGCGACACCGTCTTATACGAACAAATGGCGAGCAATTGGCTGCTACATCATGTCTATGCGATGGATGTCGGCGGACAGATCACTCCGGTCGATTTGCGGATGCCGGGGTATCCGATTTTCTTGGCGATCGTTTATGCGATCACCGGAAAGACTGGAGACGCCGCGCATTTTTCGCTGATGCTTGCGCAGGTGGTTGTTGATTTGTTTTCGTGCGTTTTGATCGCGGCGCTGGCGGCGATTCTGGCACTGATGGTGAGCGAGCAGGCGCCGGCGCGACGGATTTTTGTGGCGGGTATCTGGCTTGCGGCGCTCTGCCCGTTCACGGCGAACTACACGGCGGTGACGCTGACCGAAGTATTCGCGATTTTTTTTACAGCAGCGGCTTTGCTTCCGCTTTGCTTGCTGGTGGGGCGGCCGCGGAATAATGGGTGGTTATTTCTCAAGCGCGCGTGGACGCGAGCAAACAACTATCGCTATCTCGCGGCGTGGGCGGCGCTCTTGGTTGGGATTTGCACGCTGTTTCGGCCGGAATCGCCGTTGTTGCTGATCGCAGCGTGGATCGTGCTCGCGGTGGTTTTGTTCACGCAGCACGAGGCGAAGCGGTGGATTCAGACGATTGCCGGCATGGGATTGATCTGCGCAATTCCGTTGGTGCCTTGGACATTACGCAACGCGGTCACGCTGCATGAATTTCAGCCGCTCGCGCCGAAATATTCGAATCTGCCGGGCGAGTTGATTCCGTACGGCTTCATGAGTTGGGAGACGACGTGGCTGTATCGGTTTCGCGACGTCTATCTCGTGCCGTGGAAGCTGAATGATGAAGCGATTCGCGTCGAAGACATTCCCTCGTACGCATTTGATACGGCGGAAGAGCGCGATCGTGTTGCGTCGATTCTCGAGCCGTACAACAACGATTTGACGCTGACCGCGGATGAAGACGCAGCGTTCGGGAAAGTGGCACGCGAGCGAACGGCGCGGCATCCGCTGCGCACGTATGTTTGGCTGCCAATCGCACGCGCGGCGGTGATGTGGTTCACGCCGAGGATCGAGCTGATTCCGGTGTCGGGGACGGTGTTTCCGCTGGTGCAGTCGTGGCAGGACGACAAAGTCGATCAGTCGGTGACGGTCGGATTCTTCCTACTAAACATCGCTTACGTGGCGTTAGCGATCTTCGGAGCAATTCGGCTGTGGCGAAGGAGTGCAGCGGTGCGGCCCGCGCTGGCGTTGATGATCTTATTTGTGTTGCTGCGGACAGCGTTCCTCACGACGATCGAGACGCCTGAGCCGCGCTATGTCTTGGTCTGCTTCCCGATCGTTATCGCACTAGCCGCACTATCGTTTTTGCCGCGAGGTGGCAGTGCCTCGATTAGCTCGACTTGATCCGATCGCCAAGGTCCGGCGCAAGTTGATGGAAATGCCGAATATTGAACGTATATATCGTTTCGCAGTTCGACTTCCGCGCACTCTCGATGTGCAGCCAGTCGTAGATGCGAGCTCCGCCCCAACCGTTTAGGGCAAAACGGCGTACGGCATCCTGATATTCCATCGCCGACAGCGTCACAAGTTCGAATTCCGAAAGTAAGTTGTGAGACAAAAGCTGCCACGCCCGGGCCGGGTCGATCGTTGGAGCATACGGCGACCGCGTCAGCACCCCGAAACACTCCGCCAAACCGTGGCAGGACATGACGCCTTCGATTTTCTTCTCGTGGACCTGTCGAAGGAGACCTCGGGCTTGGAAGAAGTGCTCATGGCTTTCGACGCAGCTCGCGACCAACACAGGCGTGTCGAAATAAGCTCTCACTGGCCTGCGATCTCATCGAGCCGCTCTTCTCGAAGATCGTCGACGAGATCGGCCTGTCGAACCGAGCGAGGAACCTCGCCGACGTAAACCAACAACCCATCGCGGAGCACAATGGCGGGGCTTTGCGTCAACGGACGAAGCACGAATGATGAGACGCCCTCCTCGATTTCCAATGTCGAGCCTTCGTGTAAACGATAGCGATCGCGAAGTGGCTTGGGGACGACGATTCTACCCGCAGCGTCGATTGTGACTTTCATACCATTCATTTTACCAAATGCCATTTTATATGACAATAATTATAAGAGGCTTTTTTTCAATATATTACAGAAACTCTCGGCTAACCTTCCAGCGGCTCGGGATGGATGGTCACGCGGTGGACTTGCGGGAAATGCTCTTTGACGCGATCTTCAAGAGCGGCCGTCACATCATGAACGGTTGTGATCGGCAGGTCGCTCTTCATGGTGCAGTGACAGGAAGCCAAGATCCGATGTTCGACTTGGCGGACGCGAACATCGTGGCAATTTACCAGCTCGTCGTACTCAGCGGTCAGCGAATTGAGAAACGCTTCGATATTGCGCGAGAGCTGCTTCATCTCGCCGGCGCCGGTGTCGGGCGTGGCGATGTGGCGGCCGAGCGGCTCGATATGAATATTAACGTCGATCGGGCTGCCGCCGCGCAGCTCGCGGATGCCGTCTTCGAGCTCGGTCGCTTTGCGATGAGCGTCGCGGAGGCTGAGATTTTCATCGACCTCTAAATGCAGCTCGACGAAGAGCATGCCTTGTTGCTGAATCGCGCTCAAATCGTGGATTGCGAGACCCATGCGCCCGGCGACCGCGCGGATCGCTTCGAAGAGATGCTCGCCCTTGGGAGCGCGCGGCTCGGGGTGGACAATGACATCGGAAGGCACAATTTCCCCAATGCGTTTCTCGATCGCGTCGGTCAGTTCGTGAACCTGCTCGAGGCTGGCGGTGCGGGGGACACTGACAGTGGCATCGACGAAATGGCGATTCCCGGCACGGCGGACGCGGACGCGAACGACGTCGAGCACGCCATCCATGCGTGAGACGGCGCGAGCAATCTCTTGCTGCAAACCTTGCGGCGCGGTATCGAGAAGCGCTTCGATCGTGCGTTTGCCGAGTTGCGAGCCCACCCACAGGATCACGCCCGCGACGCCGAGACCGGCCAGTGCGTCGGCGTAGATGAGCCAAGGAATGTTCCAGGTTTCTCCGGCCCACACGAGTCCGATGCCGGCGATGACGACCATCGTGCTCCAGACATCGGTGGAGAAATGGAGGGCATCGGCCTCGAGCGCTTCGCTTGGATATTTTTTGACGACTCCCGCCAGCGCTTTCGCGCGCGTCATATCGATGATCAGCGCAAACGCCAAGATGACTACCGCGGTGATGCTTGGCACGATATGGACCGCGCGGAAAAATAAGCGCTCGAATGCCTCGAAAATGATGTAGAGAGCCGTGAGCAGCAGCAGGCCGGTTTCGACGAAAGCTGAAAAATTCTCAAATTTTCCGTGGCCATAGGGGTGGCGCTCATCGGCTGGTTGGTCAGACACCCGAACCGACAGGAATGTGATGACCGCTGCGACCAGGTCGAGCCCGGAATGCAGCGCTTCGGACAAAACGCCCAAGCTGCCGGTGCGCAATACGAGAAACGTCTTCAGCGAAACCAGCACAACCGCAGACCCGACGCTGAGCAGCGCCGCCTGCTTCTTTTCGCGCACTTCGCCGGAAAGCTGGTCGCTCATGGTCGCTGCTTAGACTACCTCAACTGGCCGTTTTTCGCGGTTGCCAGCGTGTTATTCTTCGCGGCCATGAAGATCATTCGTCGACCTGGGCTTGCCCTATTTTTGATGTTCGCCATTTTGCCGATTACGGCTCCGGCGAAAGTGACGCGTGTTGAGATTACATCGCGCGCCGACGTGCTCAACGGTCAATCGTTCGGCGACGCCGGTGCGTACGAACGAATTACCGGTCGTGTGTACATCCGTCTCGAAATCACGGACCCCCACAATAGCCGCATCGTCGATCTCGCAAACGCAATCAATCTTAGAAAAGATGTGCCGACTCAAAAAGCGGAGGACTTTAAAGTATTTTGGCCGACGGCCGAGTTTTCTGCGGATTTCGTCGCGATCCAGCCAAAAGATCCGAGCAAGGGCAATGGTTCGATGATTCTGGAGAGTCCGAATCGCGGGCACTCCGCGATACTGCGCATCGTCGATGGTGGCGACTGGAATGCCGAACGCGATGCTGGGGATGCTTGGCTACTGCGGAAGGGATTTACGTTTGTCAGTCTAGGCTGGCAGTGGGATGCCGCGGATGGGTTCAAGCTTTACGCACCGACTGCGAAGGAGAAGGGAAAGACAATCACCGGTCTGTTGCGCGGCGATCTGATGCTGTCGAAGACACTCGAGGAAATTCCGCTCGGCCATTTCACCGGCGGAAGAATCGGCGGGACCGAATATCCCGTTGCGAATCCGGATGATCCGAAGAACGTTCTCACCGTGAGGGACTGGCGCGAAGCGCCGCGAACGGCGATCCCGCGGGAGCAATGGAAGTTCGCTCACACCGTCGATGGCAAATTGCAGCCGAGCAATCGCTTCATTCATCTGAACGGCGGATTTCAGCCGGGCAAGCTATACGAATATGTTTACGTCGTCGCAGACCCGGTGGTCGCCGGCGGCAGCTTTGCTATGTTTCGCGATTTCGCGTCGTACGCAAAACACGATCCGAAAGCGATCACACCTGCGCAGCGCGTTTATGGTGAGGGCATTTCGCAGAATGGACGTTTCCTGCGGGATCTTCTTTACCAGGGATTCAACGCTGATGAAGAGAATCGCATCGCGCTCGACGGAATCCTAGCGCACGTCGCCGGTGCCGGGCGCGGCAGCTTTAACTATCGCTTCGCACAGCCTTCGCGCGACGCGCAGCCGACGTCATCGGTATTTTTCCCGACCGATGTCTTCCCTTTCACCGATCAGTTCGAAACCGATCCGCTAACGGGTAAAACCGACGGACTGCTCGATCTCGCGACGCAACAAAGCGTCGTGCCAAAAATTTTCTTTTCCAATACGTCGTACGAATATTGGGGACGCGTCGCTGCGCTGATTCACGTGACGCCGGACGGATTGCACGACGCCGAGATTTCGCCGAATGTCCGCATTTATCATTTCACGGGATTGCAGCATTTCAGTGGCTACTTCCCACCGGAGAAAGGCAAAGGCGATCTCGATGGGCAACAACCTGAATCTCCCCTGCCCATTCGTTATTTTTGGCGCGCGATGATTGTCAACATGGATGCTTGGGTGCGCAAAGGTACCGCGCCGCCCGACAGCAGCTACCCCAAAATTGCTGACGGAACGTTGATCCCATTCGAAAAGTATAATCCGCCCGCGATTCCGGGCTTGCACAGACCGCACGAAGCAAACGCGGCATATCGCATCGATTTCGGCCCCAACTGGCGTCGCGATGGAATTCTCAGCCTGCAGCCCCCAAATGTTGCGGAGAAATTTCCCGTGCTCGTTCCTGCGATCGACGCGGATGGGAACGAGCGCGACGGCGTTCGCTTGCCCGAAATCAGCGTTCCGCTCGCGAGCTATCTGAGTTGGAATCTGCGCGATCCATCGATTGGTGCGCCCGCCGAACGTGTCCCATTCGAATTGTCCTTCGTGCCGTTTCCAAAAACGGAAGCCGACCGGCGTCAATCGCGCGATCCGCGCAGATCAATTGCCGACCGCTACGAAGACCACGACGATTACATCGCGCGCTTTGCAAACGCACTCGATAAGTTGATTCAGCAGCGCTGGATTTTGCCGGAAGACCGCAGCGCCATGCTCGAGCGTGGCCAGGAAGAGTGGGATCTCGCCACGGCGAGATAATCAGAGAATTTACGTGGAAGCAGCCGATCCATTCGCGGCAACCACGCGCGGAATGAATCGCAAGGCGACAGAATTCATGCAGTAGCGCAATCCCGTCGGCTCGGGACCATCC
>DATAMU010000653.1:0-11540 GCA_036266605.1 Candidatus Acidiferrum sp.
GACTGGACAAACCAATCGCTCGATCTTATGGAACAGGGAATTCACGAATGGAAGATCTCGCCCACCGGAACCGAAGGTTACGAAAAAGCTGAAGTCACCGCCGGCGGCGTAAACACGAAAGAACTCTCCAGCAAGAGTATGGAAAGCCAAAAAAGTCCAGGTCTCTATTTCATCGGAGAAGTCGTGGACGTAACAGGCTGGCTCGGTGGCTACAACTTTCAGTGGGCGTGGGCTTCTGCGGTCGCAGCCGGAAGAGATATAGCGAGCAAACTAGCGAAGTAATTAAACTCCGGTGATAAATCCACCATCAGCCGCAACATACCCATACGCCATCCGAGGTGTATTAAATCCGAATCCCGGATTGCCTTCTCGGTCGAGAAGAATTAAACCCGCCGTGGCGCCGGTGCGTCGACCAAGCTCTGCGATCGTCTTCTCCGCAACTTCTTTCGCGCCATCAGACGTCGCCTCCACTCCACGCAACCGATCCACCGCCGCCTTGGCCATCACCACCTTCATGATCGCCTCGCCATAGCCGGTTGACGACACGCCGCCCGCTTCCGCATCCGCATAACACCCGCACCCGATCAACGGCGAGTCCCCGATGCGCCCCGGCAACTTACAGCACGTCCCACCCGTCGAAGTCGCCGCAAATAGCGCCCCCTTCGAATCGAGCGCCACCGCCCCGACCGTCCCTTGCTCATGCCCGCGATGATGCACGGCCGCGTGTGCATCTTTCTTGCACCGCGCCCACGCATTCCACTCCGCCGGACTAATAAGCTCCTTGTTATCGCACAGCGGAATTCCATTCGCCTTCGCGTACCGCTCCGCCCCATCCGCCACCAGCATCATGTGCGGGCACGACTCATAAATTTTTCGCGCCAGTCGAATCGGATTGCGAATTCGTTGTAGCGCCGCCGCCGCTCCCGCACGCAACGTCGCGCCGTCCATCACGATCGCGTCGCACTCCACTTTTCCGTCGAGATTGAGGTGCGACCCGAATCCCGCATCGAACACCGGCTCATTTTCCAGCACCACGATCGCGGCCTCGATCGCATCGAGCGCGCTCCCGCCGCTGGTCAACACCGCCCACCCAGCCGCCAACGCGCGTTGGCAACCGGACTGGCACGCTTCCACCGCATCGTCGGGGATATCCCACGCACCGCCGTGCACAATCAGAGAGGGCGTCATTGAGCTTCCAGCGAAATCAAACCATCCGTAGGGGCACGGCACCGCCGTGCCCGTCCTCGCGATTCACGAGGATGGCAGGTGCCAACAAACTTTGTCTAGAAGAAGGGCTAAACAAAGAAATCAAGCAGTACCAAAATGGGACCCAGCGCCATCACGCACGCCGCCCAGCTGTAACGGCTCCTCGGAAGGCAGCTCAACGTCCGAACCATTTGATAAGGAACCACTTTCAGCCGCGATTCCTGCCGCGGGCTGTAGAACGGACCAACCGGGGTGTAGCGCGACAACGTCCGCCGATACGCCCCCATCTCGTCGGTCACCCATACATATATATTGACGCGACCTCGCCACACCAGCGTCGCTCCCGCCACAAAACACACGTATCCCAGTAGCGTCAAAAATCCCAGCGCCGGCCCCGCTCCCCAATACATGTTTGCTGCCATAACCGTAGCGGCGACTTTCCGTCGCCATCCTTCCGCGAACGAGTCTCAAGCGACTCTGAGGCTTAGGACGCTCCGAGTCCGCAATGGGTTACCCGCTGTTGTGAATGAAGACTTAACGTTCGTCGTGAATCGTAACCAGCTGCACGACTTCGAACTCTTTCTGTCCGGCGGGGGTCGAAACTTGAATTTCGTCTCCGACTTTCTTGTTCAAAAGCGCGCGGCCGATCGGCGAGGTCGTCGAGATCATCCCTTTTTCGACGTCCGCTTCCTCGCTGCTCACCAGCTTATACTCGATTTTTACGTCTTTTTGCATGTCCAAAACGATGATCTTCGATCCGTACCCGGCGCGATCTTTCGGAATGTTCGTCAGGTTGAGCATGCCCAGGTCGCCCATTCGCTTCTTCAGCGCCCCGATACGGGCGTTTACGAATCCCTGCCGCTCTTTGGCGAACTTATACTCGGCGTTTTCCGAAAGGTCACCGTGTGCGCGCGCCACTGCAATCTCTTTCGGCAGCTCGACGTTCAGTTCATGCTCCAGCGCGTTGATCTCGTCCTGGAGCTTCTGCTTGATCTGCTTCAATGGGTCTTCAGACATTGGTCTTCGTTCTTATGCTCAAATGTGAGGCGGAGGCCCCCGGAACGCGGCAGCCTCCGCAGCGGTCATTATAGATGGACGTGAATTGCGGCGACAAGCGCGTTCGAACTTTTGCCGCACGTTTGGCGGCGGTGCGGTACTTTCGATGGTGATGGCCATCTAAACGGTTCCAGCTGGTTGTGGACCGCCCGACAAAGCTCTCGGAGTATCGATGAACGAAAGAGACAACGACATTCCGATGAAGCCGTTTGGCCGGCACGACGTCAGTATTTCGGCGCTCGGCTTTGGCGGCCATCATCTCGGCGATGCGCCAGACGCCGCCACCGCGACTCGAATCGTCCACGAAGCGGTCGATAGCGGCATCACCTTCTTCGATAACTGCTGGGAATATCATCGCGGCAAGTCCGAAGATTGGATGGGCCAGGGCTTGGAGGGCCGACGCGACAAAGTCTTCCTGATGACCAAGGTTTGTACGCATGGCCGCGAAGGGCGCATTGCTATGAAGATGCTCGAACAATCGCTCCGTCGCCTACAGACCGATCACATCGATCTTTGGCAAATCCACGGAGTGGGCTGGGACAACGACCCCGACTTGTTCATTCGCCCAAATGGCGCGGCCGAGGCGCTCCGAATGGCGAAAGAGCAGGGAAAGATTCGATTTACCGGATTCACCGGCCACAAAGATCCGGCAGTTCATCTGAAGATGATCGAAACCGGTTTCCCCTTCGACGCCGTCCAGATGCCGCTCAATCCCTTCGACGCGCACTTCTTGAGTTTTGCCGAAATGATCTTGCCCGAATGCGGACGGCGCGGAATGGCGGCTCTCGGTATGAAACCCTTGAGCGGTCACGGCGAGCCAATCGCAAACGGCGAATTGACGGTCGAGGAAGCGCTTCGCTATGCCATGAGCCTTCCCGTCGCTACAACGATCACCGGAATCGACAAGCTCGAAGTCCTGCGGCAAAACGTCAAAATCGCCCGCGGCTACAAGCCAATGACTCCCGAAGAGATGAAAGCGATTCGCGATCGCGTCAAGCAGGCCGCCGGCGACGGCCGCTACGAGTTGTATAAAGTCTCGCTGAAATACGACAACCCCGAAGCGCGCATGGCCCACGGATTTCCGCTCGACGAGCAAAGCGTCGAGGTGAAGGAAATGATGAAAGCGACAGAAAACACCGGATTTCCGTTTCCTGACGTGAAGCGGCAACAACAGTGAAAGCGAATCGGACTCCACACATGGCGAAAGACAAAAGCTACACGCGGCGCACCTTCGTAAAGAAAAGCGCGGTCGGTTTGACGGCGTCGCTGGTGGCGCGGTCGGCGTTTGGAAGCGAATCGGAACGCGGCGGACCGCCGAGCGACGTGCAAGTTCCTCATCGCCCCCTCGGCAAGACAGGCGCTCAAGTGTCCGCCCTGGGCGTCGGCGGATATCACCTCGGTTCCATCAAGGATCAGAAGGAATCCAATGAGCTCGTTGCCCGTGCTCTCGCCGCCGGAATCAATTTCTTCGACAACGCCTGGGAATACCATGACGGTATCAGCGAAGAGCGGCTTGGCACTGCGCTCAAGGGCAAACGCGGTTCCGCATTTTTGATGACGAAAGTCTGCACGCACGGCCGCACCAAAGACATTGCGATGAAGCAGCTCGAAGAATCGCTGCGCAGGCTACAGACCGATCATCTCGATCTGTGGCAGATTCACGAAGTCGTCTATTACAACGATCCCGATATGATCTTCGCGCCAAACGGCGCTGCCGAAGCCTTGCTCGAAGCAAGGAAGCAGGGAAAAGTCCGCTTCATCGGATTCACAGGCCATAAAAATCCCGCAATCCACTTGAAGATGCTGTCGCATGATTTCCCGTTCGACACGATTCAAATGCCGTTGAACGCTCTCGATGGATCGTTCAAGAGTTTCGAACAGCAAGTATTGCCAGAAGCAGCCAAACGCGGAATCGCTGTCTTGGGGATGAAGAGCATGGGTGGAAGCGGGGAAATCGTCTCTCACGGCGCACTGACGGCGGAGGATGCACTGCGCTACGCGATGAGCCTGCCGGTCGCGACGACAATCAGCGGAATCGACTCGCTCAGCGTCCTCGAACAAAACCTGAAAATCGCCCGCGACTTCACGCCCTTGACGACCGAAGCGATGCAAACAATCCGCGACAGCGCCAAGCAATTCGCGGCCGACGGCCGCTACGAACTCTTCAAGACCTCAACCAAGTACGACGGCAAAGTCGGCCGCGAACAGCACCATTACCCGCCTGTAGAAAAATTACCAGCTTAGCTTCTCTCGGGTTGTCTGTGGGTCGCGGCTTCAGCCCCGACATTGAGACTTTGGCGAGAGATGGCTTTAGCCCCTGAAGCGCGCTTTCGAATGCACCCCACGGATGCCGCTCGAATCACGATACTTATCGTATCGTTCCACGTCCCCTGTGAACCTAACTCCCATAGAATCACATCCTTGCACTAAATGAACGCATAACTCCCTTAGATTCACATCCTTATCAAAAAAGGGTGGGGGGGTGGGTCGAGCGGTCCAACCAGTTCCAAAACGGGAATCGAGCAGAATAGCTTCTTACAGCACCTTCACTTCCAGCGACTGCGTTTTCGTATTTCCCGCTCCATCGTCAATCGTCAGCGTGTAAGTCGTTGTCTTCGTTGGCCTAACATCCACGCATCGCGCATACGAAGGCCACACCGCATTCTCCTGCGGCTCCAACTTCACGGTCTTCGCGTTCGCCACTCCGTAGCACAGCTGCACCGTTTCCCCGCGATGCACAGCGCCAGGATTCGCATAAAACGCTTGGATGTCGAGCGTTTTGCCGCCCATTTGATCCAGCGCAGCGCGATCGCTCTGTCTCTGTTTCTCTTGTTTTTGCTGTGCGTCTTGGCGCTCGATTTGTTTGTTGTCCGACCAGCGTGAAAAAAGAATCCATCCGACGACGACCGCGACGACCAGCAGAACGATCGCGGAATATAGCTGCGGATTCTGGAAGACAGTCTTCGCTTCGCTGGAAGAACTTGAATGCGTTGGCTGCGGTGAAGTGAGTGACATCTTTTCGGTTCACCTTAGGCGGAACTTGTTTCTAACTGGAAGTTGGATGACGCGTTGGCACAGCGAGGTTCCATCGAGTCGCGATTGAAAATAAATCGCGCCTCGTGAACTGCCGGAGCAGCGTTATGTTTTTGCCGTGACGCGCCAGCTGAATTCTTTGTTCGATTTGTAATTCCAGAGCGTGACCAAACCGATCGCAACGAGGTTCGCGATGTAGCGGTTCATATGGAAATAATTGAATTCAATATTGAGAATCAAAATGTTGAGGATGATTCCGATCGAGCAGATCCCGTTGAATTTCAGGAATCGCTTCACGCGCTGCCCCATCGTCTTCTGTTCGCGTGAAATGTCGCCAAAGGTCCACATATCGTTCCAGACGAAGTTGTTCAGCAGCGCCGCCTCCGCAGCCAGAAATTTGCTGCGCGTCAGGCCCCAATGCAGCGTGCTTGGATCGCTGAGCAAATACAGGATCGACATGTCGATGACAACGCCGCTCGCACCGACGACGCAGAATCGCACGAAGCTTGACGCGTGAAGCAAGTACAGGCGCAATCGAAATAGATGCTGGAAATATTCCAGGTAAATCTTGTTGGTGAGCTTGCTCGCGCCTTCCACGCGTTCCCGGAACGTGTAAGGCACTTCGGCAATCCACTTCACGTTGCCGCGCCCAAGCACCTCGATCAAAATCTTGTAGCCCAGCGGACTGAGTTCGCGTCCTTCGATCGAAGTACGGCGAATCATGAAGAAGCCGCTCATCGGATCGCTGATGCGGCCAATCACTTCGGGGAGCAGGCAAAACCCGATCAACTGCGCTCCGCGTGAAATGATTCTGCGCCCAAGAGCCCAATCGCTGACCCCGCCGCCTTCTACATGCCGGCTCGCAATCCCCATGTCCGCCCCGCGCAGCATTTCGCGGCAGAGCTTTGCAGCAACCTCGGGCGGATGCTGAAGGTCTGCATCCATCACTGCAAGAATCTTCCCGCGGGCGATTTGCCAGCCGCGAATCACCGCAGTCGATAATCCGCGTTCTCCTTGCCTCCGCACGACCCGCAACTGCGGATACTTTTCGGTTAGTGCCAGCGCGGTTTCCCACGTTTTGTCAGGGCTGTCGTCGTCCACGACGATGACTTCGTACTCCATACCCTCGACGGATTCGAGCACAGCCATGAGCTGATCGACTACGGCTGCGATGTTCTTGCCTTCGTTGTACGTTGGCAGCACGAGCGAGACATCGACGACCGCATCGCTTGCGGCCGGCGAAATCACCAGTCGCCCCGTCGGACATTCTTGCAGCGTCAGTGTGTCGAACATATGCCTCTCAATCCCCGCCTGACTCACTGGGTCAGCCGAGCGCTCGTCGTGATTTTCTTCGTCGCGCATTCGATCGCCTGACTTACGGGGACACCTTAGGCCGATACACGATGATGTTGCCCACCTTGAATCCGAAACTGTAGTTCTCGTCGAGATCCTTCAGAAACTCGCCGCCGAAGTGCGTGGACGTGTACCACTCTTTTCCTTCGTCCGTTGCCGGGTCGCGCACGAGCGCAATCGCCCCAAAGCTTCGATGCTTTATTTTGTCCCAGAGATCATTGGCCAGCGCAGGCTGTTTCATCGCCAAAATGCGAAACATGAATGGGTCGAGAATATAGGCACTCTTTCCCGACTTGATTGCAACGAGCGGATTTTCGGCGAGGATTGGGCGATTGTCGTTGTGCAGCCGCAGCAGGACTTCGTCGGCGTCGTTGCGAAATGACGGTCGCGTCAAATCACCGTGAAGCCCTTGCATTGTCGGGACGAGACCTACGATCAGCGAAGCCGCTAAAATCCCCGTTCCGATTTCGGTGAATGTCGCGATTCGCGAAATCGCGACCACCAACAAAATCACAGACGCGACTTGCAGATCGAAAAGATGATTGATGCCGATCCCGAGCGATCCGAAAATCACCGTCGTCACCGCAAGAACAAACGCGAAGTAGATCGCCCAGAGATCGGTTTTGTCTTGCAGGAAGTAGTACAAGCCGAAAGCGAACGCCGGAATCAGAAAGAAGAGAAACGTGGGATCGACGTCGAGCGCTTTCGACAGCAGATGGATCGGAGCTTGAATCGTGTACGACAGGGAACCGCCGCCGCCCGCGCATGCTTTGAAGATCGCGAAGACCCGTCCGCCGCTGCCGACATACATCGCTCCAAGTACGATCGCGTAACCGATGCCGGTCGCAACGGCCAACTCGATCGCTTCCTTCGCTCGCTTCGCGAGGAACCATGCGACGAACACCGCGGCGACACCGAATACAGTTGTGAGCTTTGTCGCAAATGCGAGCGTGAACAGCGCGGCCCCAAGGTAGATCGCGCGCCGGCGAAAATTCGAGCTGGTGCAAACCAGGACGCCCCAAAGATTCGCCGCCGCAGCAAGACTGTCGCCCTTCGCGCCAAGTAGCGCTTGTTGCGTCGAAGAGACGCTTAAGATCGATGCGACAGCAGCGACGCTCAACAGCACGCTCACATTCATCCGGCGCAAGAGAACATACACCGCAATCAACGTCAGAACGACGCAAGCGCCCGAAACGGCGATGCCCGCGGTCTCAAGCGATCCGAGCGGTTTGGAAAGCCATGCGGTCGAGACAAAATAGAGCGGAAAATATCGCGTGCCGCCATAGCCGAGCGGGCCGAACAACGGACGGTAGAAAACTCCGTGCAGAAAATCGTGGGCGCACGCGAGCCAGACTCCTTCGACGTGCGTGAGAAAATATTGGTTTTTGAAATTGAGATAGACGCGCGGCAGCAGCAGGATCGTCGTCGCGAACGACGCAAAGACGATCAGCGCCGCATAGATCTTGTAGGCCGGGCTTTTGGAGTTGCCGTCTGGCGACATTACGATGTTGTTCCGGTCTCTTTCCGAAATCGTGAGATTGAACGACGGCGAACGATGGCCTATTTGGACGAAGCCTGACTCGGGCCACTTTGCGAGATACCTACCCAAGATCCTGACCCAGCGGAGGCCAAGATTGTGCCGAAACCACTTCGGGTCTGTAATCGGGTGTACCCGGTACCCCGCTCAGATTGTGACTTATTCGACGCCAAGAAAAACATAGCGCAAAAGGAACAGTACTGACAGGACCCAAATTAAAGGACTGATATCGCGGTACTTACCGGAACCGAGCTTGACCAGGGTGAAGGAGAGAACCCCCAGACTGAGGCCCGTGGCAATACTAAAGGTTAGCGGCATCGCGACCAACGTCAGGAACGCCGGGAAGGCTTCGGTGAAGTCGTCCCAATGCACCCGAGCCACGGAACCACACATCAACGCGCCTACCAATATAAGAGCCGGTGCCGTCGCGTACGCGGGAATCGCCGAGACGATGGGCGCGCAAAACATCGCGACGCCAAAACACGCGGCGATCACCAGATTGCCCAGGCCGGTTCGAGCTCCGGCGGCGACTCCGGCCGCGCTTTCGATGTAGCTGGTGACGGTCGATGTTCCCGCGACGGCGCCGACGATGGTGCCGACCGCGTCCGCCAGCAGCGCACGGCTCGCCCGGGGCAATTTGCCGTCGCGCAAGAAGTTGCCTTGCTCGCAGACGCCGACCAGGGTGCCGACGTTGTCGAAGAGATCGACGAAGAAAAACGCGAAGATGAGTTCGCCCAATCCAATTTTTGCCGCGGCATGCAAATCGAGCTTTAGAAATGTGCCGCTTGGATGGGGCAGCGAAAACAGATGATCGGGCAAGTGCGTGAGGCCGAAGGGAATTCCCGCGAGCGCGATAGCGATAACGCCAAGAAGAATGGCGCTTCCGATTTTGCGCGCCATTAGAATCGCGATCAGAACAAGGCCAACGGCAGCAAGGAGCACTTGCGGATCGGACACGCGGCCGAAGCCGACGAACGTCGCCGCATTCGCGACGACTATCTTGGCGTTGCGCATTCCAACGAAGGCGATGAAGAGGCCGATTCCCGCAGCGGTGCCGTGTTTCAGGCAATCGGGAATGCCGTTGACGATTTGCTCGCGAACGCTGGTGAGCGTAAGGAGGAGAAAAAGTACACCGGAGAGGAAAACCACTCCCAGCACGGTCTGCCAAGGAATGCCGCGGCCAATCACGATCGAATACGCGAAGTAGGCGTTGAGCGACATGCCGGGCGCGAGTGCGATCGGATAATTCGCCCACAGACCCATGACGAGCGTCGCAATCGCCGAAGAAAGGCATGTCGCGAAGAGCACGCCGTCCTCGGGCATACCCGCCTGCGCCAGAATTTGAGGATTGACCACAACGACGTACGCCATGGTCATAAACGTAGTCAGGCCGGCGAGAAGCTCGACGCGAACAGTGGCGTTGTTTTCGCGAAGATGAAATAGCCGCTCGAGCAAGCGTGGGCTCCCGGAAAAGGAGGGACTGTAGACCGCGCGGCGAAGCGGCGTCAAACGCAAAAATCAGCTCGAGCGTCCCGATATTGCGAACGACGTTCGCATGCGGGGTTCGATTTGCCTGTGGCCGATGTGTTTTGAAAAACGACGATGCGGCCAGGCGGCGAGAAGCCCGTTCTAACGAGGCGTCCGCCGCCGGCCGTAGCTGTGTTTCGTGCGAGATGATCGGCGAGATTTCAGATCTTTATTTCGCCTTCGCCAGGCCCGCAATGACTGCGGCAACTTTGTCGAAGGTCTCATTCCAGCCCTCGAATTGGCCGCTGTTCTTTGCATCTTCCATGGGTTCGTTGCCGATCATGGTGAGCTTTGTCTGGCCTTTGCCGAAATCCTCAAAAATAACCACGTCGCGCGCATCTTTTATGGCCTCGTGTTCAATTCCAAGCTCCGCTGGGTCAACTTTGTTTCCGTGCGAATCGGCAAAGTACAGCGAATAAACGATCTTCTCGTACGGGACAATCTCGTGATACTCGCCGCCATTCCAGCCTTCCTGCCCATCCGGCGATTTCATGCAGCAGAGAAATTTTCCTCCCACGCGAAAATCAATCTTGCACACTGGCGAAGTAAATCCCTTCGGCCCCCACCACTGCATCACGTATTGCGGATCTGTCCACGCCTTCCAAACCAATGCGCGTGGAGCGTCGAAAACTCTGGTGATCACCATCCGCTCTTTCTCTTTAACCGTTTTTGTCATTTCTGACCTCCGCTTTTTTCATTTTTTTCACAACCACATCCAACTTGTCGAAACTCTCTTCCCAGAATCGGCGATAGTTGTTTGCCCATTCGCTTACTGTCTTGATCACCTCTGGCCTGAGCTCGCAGACGCTCTCTCTTCCGCGTTTCGTCTTGACCACAAGACGAGCTCGCACCAGGTAAGCGATATGTTTTGAAATCATCTGCTGCGAGATGGCGAACGGTTCCGTCAATCCATGCACAGAGGCGGGCCCGTGGGAGAGCCGTTCGATGATCGCCCGGCGGGTCGGATCGGACAGAGCCGCGAATGTTGTATCTAGATTATCCACAACCATATGGTAGTGGATTATTGGTCGATGTCAAGTGTGGATTTTGGAGGTCCGGATTTTTGCTTCTTGAACTCCGAACCCGGACACCAACGCTAATTCATGCTCTCGGCGTTTGCTGGAGGAGCGGCGCTGCGTTGGGGAAAATCAGTGAAAGATGGCAACAAGCTTGGTGGGTTGGAACCAGATCAAATGAGAAGGCAGTTGGCGAAAACGCTGCGTAGTCCTTTATAATGAATTCCCAACGTAGGCCGTTCCCCGGTAGCTCAATGGTAGAGCATTCGGCTGTTAACCGAAGGGTTGCTAGTTCGAATCTAGCCCGGGGAGCCAACTTCTCCTTCTTTCTCAGTTATTTAGAGCCTGCGATTTTTTCCACCTCCTCTGTCGGGGGCAAACTGTCACGGAAATGTAACGGTGCTCGCTTTCCGTACAGCCGTTTGTTGGTTTTCTCCACTGCTTGCCTCACCTGCTCGGCCATGCCCAACTGGTAGTGACGTTTTGTTTCAGGGCTCGTATGGCGCATCGCGCGTTGCACGACCGCGTCGGGCGCCACTTCGCTGAGTCGAGTACAGAAGACGTGACGCAGGTTGTAAATCGGAAATGCTGTCACGCCAGCTCGTCTCAACGTTGCTTGCCACGCTGTCTTGACTGTCGAAATAGGCCTGTCGCGCTTCACCGGACTCGGAAAAACATATTCACCCACCGGCGTCGATGCTCGCTTCCACGCCTGCAGAACGTCGCAGGCGTACTGCGAAAGCGGAATCGGTTCCGCGGATCCCGGGGTCTTCACATTGTTGTTCAGGCGGATCACCTTGAAATCGAAATCA
>DATAMU010000654.1:0-1525 GCA_036266605.1 Candidatus Acidiferrum sp.
GAACTCGACCGCACCAAGCTCGCCCCCAATCTCGACGCCTACTTCGACCCCCAATGCCTCTCCGACTTCAAATCCAGCATCGGCCCGCTAGGCGAGCCTCTAACCTTCCGCCAAACCGATTCCGAACTCCGCGGCGGCATGACCTTCCGCAAGTTTCAGCTCGTCTATCCGACTCGAACCCTCCAACTCACCACCTACACCTACCCCGACGGCAAACTCGAACAATTCCTCGTCTACCCAGCAAAGTGATGCTTCGCGATGTCAGCGCCGAGCGACAGTGGTAGCCTGACTGCGTGGCAAAAGAACCTGAAAGCAAAGCACTTTCGATAGGGAATCGTGAAGTCATCATCACGAATCCCAGCAAGCTGTATTTTTCGCAGGCGCAAATCTCAAAACTCGACCTCGTGCGCTACTACCTGAGCGTCGCGCCGGGCGCGCTCGCCGCGATCCGCGATCGTCCAATTGTTCTGAAGCGCTTCGTCAACGGCGCCGAAGCCGAAGCGTTCTACCAAAAGCGCGCACCCGAAAACCGCCCGCCATGGTTGCGAACCGTAACTCTTTCATTCCCCTCAGGCCGGACGGCGGAAGAAATCGTGGTGGACGACGCGGCTGGGCTCGCTTGGATCGTCAATTTAGGTTGCATCGAACTTCATCCGCATCCGGTCCGTTCCGCAAACCTTGAACATCCCGATGAATTGCGCATCGATCTCGATCCGATTCCCGGCGTCGAGTGGGCCGACGTGCGCCGCGTTGCTCTCGAAGTCCAGGCGTTCCTCGAAGAAGTCGGGCTTCGCGGTTGGCCCAAAACCAGCGGCTCGCGAGGCATCCACATAAATGTACGAATCGAACCTCGCTGGACGTTTACAGAAGTACGCCGCGCCGCCGTGGCTTTGTCGCGCGCAATCGAGCGCCGCGCACCCTCGCTAGCCACTTCGAAATGGTGGAAGGAAGAGCGCCACGGTGTGTTCCTCGACTACAACCAGAATGCGAAGGACCGCACAACGTGCTCCGCCTATTCGGTCCGCCCGCTTCCCGACGCGCGTGTGTCAGCGCCCCTTCATTGGCGCGAAGTGCCGGACTGCAACCCGGCCGACTTCACTCTGTTTACGATGCCCGAGCGCTTCGCGAAAATCGGCGATCCGCACGCGGATATGGACGCGGCAGCTGGCTCGCTTGAACAATTGCTCGAGCTGGCAGACAAAGATGAAGCGGAAGGTCTCGGCGACGCGCCGTGGCCGCCACATTTCCGCAAAGCAAAGGGAGAACCCTCTCGCGTGATGCCTTCCCGCGCCAAGCACGATGCAACGAAAGCCGATGCGAAGAAGCCAGCTGCGAAGAAACCTCGGCTAAAGATGCCGCTCATCACTATCGCAAACTCACCCGACAAGAAATTGGCGCTGGCGGGCCTGGAACGATGGAAGGAGAAATACTCCGAAGTCTCCAAGCTGCTCGCGATCGATGACGTGCTCATCGATTCCATGCGCGGCAGATCATCGACGTGGACCCGCATCCGAATCAATCTGCG
>DATAMU010000655.1:0-4245 GCA_036266605.1 Candidatus Acidiferrum sp.
TCGACCGAAATCGCGCTTCGCGGCGAGTCGACGACGTTTCACGTGGAACGCGCCTCTCCCCGAATCGGCGGACAATTCGAGAGTCGTCAAGGCAGAACCACGAAGCCGGTGAGAAGCGGCTCGGACCGGCGGTGGGCACCCGTTCCACGTGAAACGTGGGTGGACCGACGCTCAAGACTTTTCGGGTTCGATGTTTCACGTGGAACTTCAGATATCACGGGCGACACGACGCTCCGACACGAGTGTTTCACGTGGAACGCACAATTGCAGCCCGTCACCCTAGAATCCTCTAATAGTCGGCCGACCGACCGTGGCATCGCCCCCAACCCGAGAAAAAGCAAAATTCGCGCAAATTCGTGTTCCACGTGGAACGTCGCGCCAATCTGTCGCGAACGCGATTAGATTTCCTCAATCAATCGCGCTCGCACGCGAAAATTAGACGAAACCACTTGCATCGCTTTAGGGTGTTTGCTACGTTTCGACCACGGGGGATTTTTGGCCAGAATTATCGCGGTGGCGAACCAAAAAGGCGGAGTTGGCAAGACAACGACCGCCGTCAACTTAGCCGCCTGCCTCGCAGCGGTCGAACAGCCGACACTTCTCGTTGATTGCGACTCCCAGGCAAACGCCACTGCCGCTATCGGATTTACGAAAGATCCCGCCCGCCATACGCTCTATCACACGTTGATTTTGAACGAAGCCTTCGACAAAGTTGTGCAGAAGTCTCAGGTCGAAGGCCTCGATGTGTTGCCCGCCGACAAAAACCTCGCCGGGGCGGCCGTCGAGCTGGTCACAGCCGAAAATCGCGAATACCGCTTGCAAGGTTTGCTGAACGGCATCCGAGATCGATATCGCTTCATTATTCTCGATTGCCCGCCGGCGCTCGATCTTCTTACGCTGAATGCGCTCGTTTCAGCAAGCGCCGTGCTTGTGCCGATTCAATGCGAGTATCTGGCGCTCGAAGGCGTGTCGGAGCTGCTCGACACCCTCATGCGAATCCGCCGTACGCTCAATCCGAAACTCGAGATCGAAGGCATTCTTTTAACGATGTACGACGAACGAACCACACTCTCCCGCCAGGTTGCGACCGATCTGCGCAGCTTTTTCGGCGCTCAGGTCTTCCAATCCATCATTCCGCGCAATGTTCGCCTCGCGGAGGCGCCTAGTTTCGGCAAACCCATCATTTTTTACGACATCCATAGCCGCGGGGCCGAGGGATACACAAATCTTGCTCAGGAGGTCATCCTCAATGACGAGAAACGCCTTGGGAAGGGGGCTCGGAGCGCTCATTCGGGAGCCTGAACCACAGGTTCCGGTCGAGCCGCCTCCAGTCCAGAATTTCGCAGTGACGTCCGGTGGGGCCGCCGTAGCCCCCGCACGTGACGGCGCGCCGACAGGTGGGCCACTTCAGGTCGACATCGATCTGATCGATCCGAGCCCGTTTCAGCCTCGCACGCGCTTCCGCGAAGAGGCGTTGGACGAACTGGCTCGATCGATCAAGGCCAGCGGCATCATTCAGCCACTTGTGGTGCGGTCGGTGGGCGGGAAACGGTACCAGCTCATCGCGGGCGAACGGCGTTGGCGCGCCTCGCAGCGGGCTGGGCTAGACAAAGTCTCCGTAATCGTTCGCGACGTGACCGATGAACTCGCGCTCGAGATGACCCTCGTCGAGAACATCCAGCGCGAGGATCTGAACGCGATGGAAGCGGCACGCGCCTTCGAGCGGCTGATGGACGAATTTCAGATGACTCAGGAGCAGGTCGCAGAGCGCACCGGCAAAGATCGTGCCACGGTTGCGAACGCGATTCGGTTGTTGAAACTCGAGCCGACCATCCAGGACTGGATTGAAGAGGGGAAGCTGACGGCGGGCCACGGTCGCGGGCTGCTCGCGGTGCAGGATCCGAAGATGCGCATGCGCTTCGCTCAACGGGCGGCACGCGGTGGGTTAACGGTGCGCCAAATCGAACGGCTTGCTTCGCGGCGATCGCGGGGGACGGGTGCGCCAGCGGAGTTTCATATGGATGCAAACATCCGAGCCGCGCTGGAAGAATTGCAGCGGCATCTGGGGACGCGCGCCTTGCTCCGGCAGAAGACTCGGATGCGGCCCGGGCAGCTGATCCTCGAGTATTACGATGACGCGCAGCTGATGAATATTTACGATCGCTTGATGCGCTAAGCTGGGAGCCATGCGCGGCCAGGGCGCATTCGTTGACCGCCGACAATCCTGTAGTTTCCGGGGCGACCAACCTTTAAACGCCAGACGTCGGCGTCTCGGTGACCAAATCTCCTGCCGCGCTAACTCAGCGTTCGCCTCACTTCACCTCGACTCGCCGATTCTCCCATCAAGTTCCATCGATTGTCCCAGCGGCCCACACGGCGTGGCCGTCGGTTCAGTCATCTATTTCGACACTCACGCTTGCGCACTCCGTTGACTTGCCGCCCCCAGGAGCTAAAGTAGAAAGGTCATCGGAGGTTTGTCGAGTCATGGCGTGGAAGTGGCCCAGCGCTTCAACGAACGGAAACAGTGCCGAGGAGTGGACCGGCTTTATCGATCAAGGCGTGATTCTTGAGGGAACGCTCCAGCTTAAGGGCACGTTCCGCATCGACGGCAAGGTGAAGGGCAACATCATCTCCGAACAGACTGTCGTGCTCGGCGAAGGTGCGCGCGTCGAGGGTCAGATCGAAGGCAACCGCGTCGTGATCGCCGGACGCTTTGATGGCGTGATTTTTGCCAAGGGCCGCGTCGAGATTCAGGCCAAGGGCGTCGTTACTGGCGAAGTCCATTCGCCGTGCATGGTTGTTGATCCGGGCGGAATCTTCGACGGGCGCTGCCATATGCTCGCGTCTTCGGACGCTTCGACCGGTGTCACGATTCCAATCCGCGCCGTGGGCGGAGCATAGTTCTTCACTCGGTTTTCCTCCTTCCTCCTCATCTCCGCTCGCCGAGTTGACACTCGCCGCTGGCACCGCTATCGTCATTGCAGCCAGGCAACAGTGGCCTTCATTCCATGAAAATTCTTGTAATCGGTGGCGGTGGTAGAGAGCACGCGTTGGTGTGGAAGCTCGCGCAGAGTTCTCACGTCGAGAAAATTTGGTGTGCACCGGGGAACGCCGGCATCGCCCAGGAAGCCGAATGTGTCGCGGCCGATCCCGGCGACGTGCCGGGAATCGTCGAACTTGCCGCAAAGCTCGGCCCGGACTTGACCGTGGTTGGGCCGGAGTTGCCTCTGATCAACGGCATCGCGGACGCGTTTGCGGCGAAAGGATGGCCAATTGTGGCGCCATCGCGACAGGCTGCGCAACTCGAGGGAAGCAAAATCTTCGCGAAGCAATTTTTGCAGCTCCACGGTATTTCCACGCCGAAGTTGCTCGGCACCTACGAATCTTCGCGCGAAGCCATCGGCGCCCTCGATCACGTATCATGGCCGCTCGTTATCAAGGCGGACGGCCTCTGCGCCGGAAAGGGAGTCTTGATCGCGTCCGATCGCGCCTCCGCAGTTGAGTTTCTGGAAGGCGCGCTTGATCACAATGAACTCGGTTCCGGTGGAAGAAAAGTGATGTTCGAGCAGGTTATCGAGGGGGACGAACTCTCGTTCATCATCCTGGCCGACGGCGCGAAATATGTCGCGTTGGTTCCCACTCGCGATCATAAGCGCGTGTTTGACGGCAACAAAGGACCGAACACGGGCGGCATGGGCGCTTATTCAGCCGACGGACTACTGACCGAAGCCATGGGCAAGATCATCGTGGAACAGATCGTCGAACCAACAATGCGCGGCTTGAAGTCCGACGGCGTGGCTTATCGCGGCTTCCTTTATTTTGGACTCATGCTTACGGCCTCCGGTCCGCAGGTGCTGGAGTTCAATTGTCGACTTGGAGATCCCGAAGCTCAGGCGATTATGGCGCGCGTCAATTTCGACCTCGCCGAAGTTCTGATGGACGCGGCGAGCGGACGCCTCAACGCGGCAAACCTCACATGGAAACGGGGCGCGAGCTCATGCGTTGTGGCGGCTTCAGGTGGGTACCCTGGCAAATTCGAGTCGGGAAAAGAGATTCACGGCCTAACCGATGTAGCAACTGATATTGGTGTGAAGGTGCTACATGCTGGAACCAAGCAGTATGACGACACGATCGTTACCGCTGGCGGCCGGGTGCTCGGCGTAACGGCGTCTGGCGATTCGTTGGAAGCGGCGCTCGCAAAAGCGTACACCGCGATGGGTAAGATTAATTTCGACAAGATGCATT
>DATAMU010000656.1:0-2385 GCA_036266605.1 Candidatus Acidiferrum sp.
ACATCTCCGGCGGCAGCGTTCACACCGCCAACAGCCAACCCCTTATGCTGACCGCGCCGAACAGCAATGGAATCCTTTTCTATCAGCGGGCGGCGGACACCTCGACCGCCACGATCGCCCCTCCCGGCGGCTCAAAGCTTCAGGGAGCTTTGTATTTCCCAAACGCCACTCTGAATTTAAACGGTGGCGCCAACGGCACCGCCCAGTACATGTTGCTTGTAGCCAAAACGCTGAATATCAATACCAACGTGAATTTCCCAAGCAACTACAGCTTGCTTCCAAAAGGCTACTCACCCGTTCGCACCACCGCCCTCATCCAATAAATCTTCTCGGCATTTTGGGTGCCGCACCCTTTTGGTTTTGAAAGGGTGCGGTTTTTCCGCAACCTCACCACAATTTATCCGTCTTAGAAAAATCTCCTTTTTAGTCCCGTGTTCGCCTTCGTAGAATGCAAACGTGCCACCGACTCTTGCCTCCCTCATTCTCCTCACTGCAAACCCTCGCGGCCTCAACCTCCAACTCGTCATCCCTCTCGCGCTCTCCTGTTTCGCCATCATGATCATCCTCCCCATCTCCGCCGCACGCGGCCGCCTCCACATCCCCGGCTGGATCGGCTTCGCCCTCTTCAGCTTCGTCTTCTCCTATACCTGCGCCCGCATCTCCGCAGTCCACGGCATCGTCGCACACCCCGCCGGCGTCGCCTTCTCCATCGCCTGCTTCCTCTTCCTCTCCGCCGCCCTCGGCTCCATCCTCGCCCTCGTCTTCTACAAAGACCCTCCCGTCTGATTCAAACCAAACTTTCTTCATCTCTTCTCTACAGGGGACCACTATGTGTGAGAGAACCGCGCAATCAATTCGAGCCAAACTTTCTCCGGAGCTTGACGGCGATGCACACCGAGCCCTGCCCCGCAACAATTTGTCGGCGCCAACTTAAAACTGTCATCCCGACCGGAGCGAGCCGACGCTTTTTCTTCCGCGTTCGCTCTTGCGAACGCGTCGGCTCGCGAAGTGGAGGGACCCTGGCTACCCTTCAACTTCATGCACCCAACACATGAACGCACCAGGCCGTCCCCCGCGGAAAGTCGCCTGCGCCGCCGTTCGAACCTTCAAATTCCACAACCTTAAAATCTGCGCTAAAATCTCTTGGCCACCACCAAGAGACGCGCAAAAAAAAAATGAAATCCCTCCTCCTCACCAAATACAACCACCTCGAAATCACTGACACTCCCAAGCCCGACCCCTCCCCCGACGAAGTCCTCATCCAGGTCGCCGCCTGCGGCATCTGCGGCAGCGACGTCCACGGCTTCGACGGCAGCACCGGCCGCCGCATTCCTCCTCTCGTCATGGGCCACGAAGCCGCCGGCGTCATCGCCGCCCTCGGCTCCTCCGTCTCCGCTTTCAGAGTCGGCGAGCGCGTCACTTTCGATTCCACCGTCTTCTGCGGCGCTTGCGCCAACTGCAAACGCGGCGACATCAATCTGTGCGACAATCGCCAGGTCCTCGGCGTCTCCTGCGGCGATTACCGCCGCTCCGGCGCCTTCGCCGAATACGTTGTCGTTCCCGCGCGCATCGTCCATCGCCTTCCCGACAATCTTCCGTTCGCTGAAGCCGCCATGCTCGAAGCCACCGCCGTCGCTCTCCACGCCGTAAGAATCACTCCGATCGACCACGGTGAAACCGCTCTCGTCGTCGGCGCCGGTATGATCGGCCTGCTCATCGTTCAATCCCTCCGCGCCACCGGCACTCAAAGAGTCCTCGTCGCCGACGTCGATGAATCGCGCTTAAAAATGGCGAAAGATCTCGGCGCCACTGAAGTTCTCAATTCGAAATCGAATCTCGCGCAGCAAGTTTTGAAACTCACCAACGGCAACGGTGTGGACGTCGTCCTCGAAGCCGTTGGCCGCACTGAAACGATCGCCGACAGCATCGATTCCGTCCGCAAAGGTGGCACCGTCACTCTCGTCGGCAATTTCGCTCCCGAAGTAAAAATTCATCTCCAAAAAGTCGTCAGCCGCCAGATTCGCCTCCAAGGCTCCTGCGCCTCCTCCGGCGAATATCCCCAAGCCATCGAGTTCCTTGCTTCGGGCGCGATCAGGGTTAAACCGCTCATCACGCAGGTCGCTCCGCTCGAAGACGGCCCCGCATGGTTCGAACGCCTTCACACCGGCGAAGCAGGTTTGTTGAAAGTGGTTCTCACTCCAGGAAAGAACGCGTAAGCGCGCGCAACCGGACAAAATGCCGAATCCCGCTCCAAGCGACAACCTCTTTGATCTTAGCGGTCAAGTCGCCGTCGTCACCGGCACCAGCCGTGGCCTCGGACAGCATTTCGCCCGCGCCCTCGCCAAAGCTGGCGCCGATCTCATTCTTACGAGCCGTAAAATAGAC
>DATAMU010000657.1:0-2455 GCA_036266605.1 Candidatus Acidiferrum sp.
AACGAATCCGCGCGCACTGGATTCAGCTTCCAACTTCGCGATTTGCGGCCACGCGGCTTCGGGGTTGATGTGATCTTTCGTGACCGGCGAAATTCCGCCCCAATCGTTGATGCCCGCATCGAGCAGGCGCGGGAAATCGGCATAACTAAGATTTGGTGGAGCTTGAATGTTCATCTCAGGACCAAGGATCAAGCGCGCGACGGCGATGGTGCGCAGCATGTCATCCATCGTTGGCTCGATGTGATGTGCCATCGGAATGTCGGGCTTGGCGCGGAAATTCTGGATGATGACTTCCTGGATGTGGCCGTATTTCTCGTGCATCGCTCGGATTGCCAACAGCGAGTCGATACGCTCTTCAAGCGTTTCACCGATGCCGATCAGAATTCCCGTGGTGAACGCAATCGAGAGTTTACCGGCTTCTTCCATCGTGCGCAGACGCAGCACCGGGACTTTGTCGGGAGCATTGGCGTGAGGAAGATCGCCGCGCATCAGGCGAGTGCTGACGGTTTCGAGCATGAGGCCGACGCTGGCGTTGGATTCTTTCAGACGCGCGAGAATGTTCGCGTCCATCACGCCGGGATTGGAATGAGGCAGCAACCCCGTTTGATTCAGTACGAACTCACACATCGCGGCGAGGTAGTCGAGCGTACGCGTGAAGCCTTGATTCTGTAGGAAGTCGCGTGCTTCGGGAAAGACCCGCTCGGGCTGATCGCCGAGTGAGAAGAGTGCTTCTTTGCAGCCTGCGCGGCGGCCTTGCTCCGCTACGGCGAGGACCTCGTCGGGCGTCATGAAATGCGCGCCGGGCTGGCCTGGGTCTTTGCGGAAGGTGCAGTAGCCACAGTAATCGCGACAGAGCGTGGTCAGCGGAATGAAGACTTTTTTCGAGAAGGTGATGAGATTGCCCTTCCCTTTTGCACGTAAGGTCGTCGCGGCGGAGAGGAGTTCGTCGAGAGGCGCGTTTTGAATCAGTGCGATTGCTGTGGCGCGGTCTGGCGGATCGGCCTTGAGTAGGTCATAGCGCTGAGATCCTTCGCTTCGCTCAGGATCACACGTTCCGTTGAGTTGAGGTGAGAAGGACATCGGCGTTTGCTTGAGAGCTTGATGCGCGGCGAATCCTATTCGTTGCGGGCGACGGTCTTGTCGCCAGACGCGCTCGCCGCTTCTTCTCGGTAGATGTTTTTGTAGGCGACATAGCGGCGCGCATATTCGTCGATGCTGGCCTGATCGATGCCGGTGAGTTGGCGCTTGATCTTTGCGGGATGACCTACGACTAAGCTGCCCGGCGGGATATGTGTGCGCTCGAGAATCAGGGCGCCGGCGGCAACGATGCTGCCTTCGCCGATCGTCACGCCGTTGAGGATGATCGAGCCCATGCCGATGAGGCAGCGGTTCGCGATAGTGCAGCCGTGCAGGCAGACTTTGTGTCCGACCGTGACATCATCGCCGAGGATGAGCGGATATTCGTCGCGCATCACGTGAAGGACAGAACCGTCTTGAACGTTGGTGCGCGCACCGATGCGGATGTAGTTCACGTCGCCGCGCACGACGGTAAGCGGCCAAATGCTCGAATCTTCGCCGATCTTCACGTCGCCGATGATGATGGCGGCGGGATCGATGTACGCTGACTTCGCGATTTCAGGGAGTTTCCCTTTGTAGGGGCGAATGTTCATTGGTCGCGCGAAAACCTCAGGAAAAATCTAACACAGAGACGCAGAGTTCGCAGAGACGGCGCGGAGAGGTTTCGCCTAACCTCGAGAGCCTCTTGAGCGAGGCGGTGAACGATTTTTTCGGCGCCGGTGTCACTTGCTCAGTCGATGGTGACTTGCGGGCCTTGGGTGGAGGAGCCGAGTTCGGCTAGGCGTGATGTCACGGCGTTCGCGACGGCGTAGAGACTGCGAGCGGGCGCGGCATCCTTGCCTTGGGCCGCAACCGGTTTGCCGGAGTCGCCGCCAACGCGGATGCGCGGATCGATTTCGATTTCACCGAGGACGGGGACGCCGTAGGCGATTGCGGTCTTTGTGCCTTCGCCGTGACCGAAGATGTCGATCGGTTTGTCGCAATGTGGGCAGACGAACGTGCTCATGTTTTCGACGACGCCGAGGACTTCGACGTTGACCTGGCGGAACATTTCAATGGCTTTGCGAACGTCGGCAAGTGCGACGGTCGAGGGTGTAGTAACGACGACGGCCCCGGTGACGGCAACAGTTTGAATCAGCGTGAGCTGCACGTCGCCGGTGCCCGGGGGCAGATCGATCAGCAAATAGTCGAGTTCGCCCCAGATGACGCTGCGCAGGAATTGCGTGATGACGCTGTGGAGCATCGGGCCGCGCCAGATCATCGGCGCGTCACCAGGACTGAGCAGACCCATCGAGATCATCTTGATACCCTGCGTTTCGACGGGATGGATGCGCTTGTCGGGCGTGGCGCGCGGCTCTTCGCTGGTACCGAGCATGAT
>DATAMU010000658.1:0-1915 GCA_036266605.1 Candidatus Acidiferrum sp.
CTGACCGGAGTGGCGTGCCTCGCGGGGTATCTGCCGGCGCGGCGGGCGTCGCAGATCGATCCCATGCAGGCGCTGCGGGTGGATTGAAATTGGAAAAGGGAAATGGAAATTGGTGGCGATGGCGAAGCGGCTTCGATTGAGGAGCGCAAGACGCGGTGATTGTGCGGACATGGGGCGCAGCGTGCTGCGCCCCTACATGATCTCGCTGCGACGTCGATCTGCGCGAGCGGTGTGGGATCGCTCGGTAGTAGAGGAAAACAGCCGGCGGGACGCCGGCGCTACAACGGCGGCGCGGTTATTCCGGCAGGGTGATTGAGCCTTTGATGCGGAAGGTTTGGCCGGTGCCGGCGGCGGTGATGCGAGGTTCGCCGGCGGGGGTGGCGTGAGGCTGGCCGCCGCCGACCCAGAGGACGCATTCGCCTTCGGGGACGACGGGCGAGCCGGCTTCGGTGACGATGCTTAGGTCGCGCGAGTCGAGAGTGAATTGGACTTTTTGAGAGGCGCCGGGGTCGAGGTGGAGGCGCTGGAATCCGCGGAGAGCGATGTTGGGAGCGCCGGGGACTTTGGGGAAGCTGAGGTAGAGTTCGGCGACTTCGTCGCCGGGGAGTTTGCCTTTGTTGGTGACGGTGGCTTCGACGTTGAGCGAATCGCCGGCATTGATGGCCGAGGTCGAGAGTTTCAGATCGCTGAAGCTGAACGTGGTGTAGCTGAGGCCGTAGCCGAAGGGATAGAGCGGCGTGCCGTCGAAGTAGCGGTAAGTACGATTTTTCATGCCGTAGTCTTCGAAGGGTGGGAGTTGGCTGACGCCGGTGTAGAACGTAACCGGTAAGCGGCCGGCGGGATTATTTTTGCCGGAGATGGTTTCAGCGATGGCGGCGCCGCCTTCTTCTCCTGCGTACCAGCTCTCGAGAATCGCGTTGGCGTGATCTTTTGCCCAATTCACGCTGAGAGCGCTGCCATTCATCAGGACGACGATGAGCGGCTTCCCTGCTGCTGCGACGGCTTCCAACAAATCCTCTTCGGGCTTCGGGAGATCGAGGCTGGTGCGATCTCCACCGGCGAAGCCTTCCTCGTTGATGGGCATTTCTTCGCCTTCGAGTTCGCTTGTGATGCCGACGACGGCGATGACGATGTCAGCGGATTTTGCTGCGGCGATAGCTTCGGGAGCGGGGCGCGGATCGAATTTTGCCCATACAAGTTCCGGGGCGGTGGAGGACGGATTTCTCGGATCCGATCCTGGAAGACGATACGAAACCTTGACGGTATGCGGTTTTCCGGCTTCCAGGTGAACGCGCGCGAGCTTGGTCTCAACACCGGCGTCTGAGAACGAGAGCACGATGACCTTGTCATCGAGTGTGACGACGTTGAAGCCGTTGCAGCGCGAACCAAGATAGTAGTCGGCGGTCTCTGTGGGGGTGAGCGTCGCTTCGGAGCTGATGAGCACTGATTTCTTGCCTTGGATTTCGGATGGTGGAGGGCCCGAAGGAGTTCCAAAAGCGGGGTCAATGCGGGTCGCGAGCACCGTGGGCGGCTTCGCGCCCGGACCGAATGAAAATGCACTTCCGGTCGAATAGGTGGAACGGACGCCGGGTTTGCCGCCGGTGGTGAGAAGCGCGGATGGAACCGGCGCGGCGTTTTTGCTGAGGAATTGTGTGCCTTCGACGAAATTTATTTTCGCGGTGGGAAATTCGGTTTTGAGGCCGTCGAGGACGGAAACGGCGTGGGTCGGAGTGCTGCTGTAATTCCCCATCAAGACTTTCGTTTGATTGGCAAGCGGGCCGACGACGGCGATTTTTAGTCCGGGGCCGGGGACTTTGATGGGAAGGATGCCGTTGTTTTTGAGCAGCACCATCGACTCATTGGCCATTTTTCGGGCGAGCGTGCGATGGGAAGCGCTGTCGAGCAATTTTTCGTC
>DATAMU010000659.1:0-8579 GCA_036266605.1 Candidatus Acidiferrum sp.
CGATCGAGCGACACAATTCGATCGAAGCAGGAAGCTGCTCGCACAAAAATTCCAGCGCAGCGTGCGCGTCTCCGGAAAGCATCGCGCCATGCGGCCAGACCGACAGGGCCGCGTTCAGCCGACCAGGCGAAGCGATCGGGAACAATTCGCCGCCGCTCGGGAATGAACTCGACGTGAATTCCGCTCCGAGATTTGGCTCGATCACGATGAGCTTTGCATCGCGCAAATCGAATTGCTCTTTGACGCGCCGCTGAATCGCGTGCAGCAAACTCAACAAGTCGCCTTGGCGCGCAATTGCCTGCAATTCCGCGGCGATTCGTCTGGATTCTTCCAACCCCTTCTCTGCCGTTTTCTGCAGTGTGCGACCCAACGCGCGCTGCAACGGCTCGATAAATGGAACCAGCACGAACAACAAAATCGAAGCTGAGGCTTCCGGCGGCAACACCGGCTCCATCCAACCGCTCACCCGCCGCACCAGACTCAAATACAGCAACGCCAGGAAAGTCGCTGAAACCGCATAGACGAGATTTTTCTGCCGCCCGATCTGCAGAAAATTGTGGCGCCAAACGAGGTAGATCATGACGCTGAGCGGAATCACGGGGAGGGTCGCCAGCGCCGCGCCAAGCCACTGACGCGTCGCGCCCGGCAGATTCACCGGGAAGTCGTAGAGCCCGATGATCCAGACCGCCGCGACTGCAAACAGCACCGTCAAAAATCCGTAAAACTGACGCTCCGGCCCTTTGCGCGTGTTCCGCCAGAAGCGAAATTCCCAAGTCGTGCACCAAATCAGACTGTAAGTGAAAACGTGCGGATACCCATTCGGCAGCGTGTCGCCCGGCAAAACGAAATCAAATCCCGGCGCGCTGATGCGAGGAAACTGGTGCGTCGCCATGTGAAACGCGGCGGCGTAGAAAAACAGCAGCACCGCCCACTTCCACCGTTTGTCGTGCAACAGTCCGCGCGTCTCGGCATATTCCGCGTGTAAATGCATCAGCAACGCCGGAAAAGCACATAGACCGAGGCTGATCACGCCTACCACAAACACGCGCAAGCCAGCCGGAGGCTCGCCGTAGTGAATTTGGGCGTTAGCCGCGAGCAGCGAACCGCTGTAGTAGAGGAAAAGCGAAAGACAGAGAAAGAAAAACACGCGCTCGAAATTACGCTGCCGCCGGTAACCGAGGATCACCACCATCCAGAACAGCGGCAGCAGCGTGCCCGCCGTCAGCGCGATCAAACGCAAATAAATGATGGAGTCCATTCGCTTGGCAGAGGCTGAAATTTATGACGCAAAAAGGAAGGCACGGCAAGAGCCAAGTGTCGGCTTTTTCTGGCATCCAGTAAATATATGAAAATACTAAACTTAAACGAGAATTGAAGCCTCAGAAAGACGAGAACGACCGTCTCGAACTGTCGGCCCTTTCCTTGACTTGTCCGATGTTTCTGCTATATTAGCACTCGACTGCGGTGAGTGCTAAATCCCCTTTAGCTCGCCGGAGTCGCGTAGGTCGAACGCAAAATCGAAACGCAACTCACCTTATTGGAGGGTTTTTCAAGATGGCAGTGAATCTCACCCCGCTCCACGACCGGGTAGTCGTGAAGCGAATTGAAGAAAAAGAAAGCATCAAGGGCGGCATCATCATTCCGGACTCCGCCAAGGAAAAGCAGCAGGAAGGCGAAGTCATCGCCGTCGGCGGCGGCAAGCGCGAAAAGGGTGAACTCGTTCCCCTCGACGTGAAAGTTGGCGACCGCGTCCTGTTCGGCAAATACAGCGGCACCGAAATCAAGATCGACGATGAAGACCTGTTGATCCTTCGCGAGGAAGAAATTCTGGCGAAGCTGGGTCACGCGAAAGCTGCCGGCAAGAAGTAACACGCGGCGCCTGAGCACCCGCTCGGCGCTGTCCAAGTCATCGAAGTGGCTGGCAGAAGCCGGCATGCATCATCCGTACGACCGCAGTCCGCAGTACCGAAATCTTTAGGAGGAAACACCAGTTATGGCGAAGCAGATTGTTACAGGTGAGGGTTCGCGCCAGTCGATTCTTCGTGGCGTGAACGCGCTTGCCGACGCAGTAAAGATTACCCTCGGCCCCAAGGGCCGCAATGCCGTGATCGAAAAGAAGTTCGGCGCGCCGATCATCACCAAGGACGGCGTGACCGTGGCGAAGGAAATCGAACTCCGGGATCCCCTCGAGAACATGGGCGCCCAGATGGTTCGCGAAGTCGCGTCGAAGACCTCGGACGTCGCCGGTGATGGCACCACCACCGCGACCGTGCTGGCACAGGCCATCTTCCGCGAAGGCGTGAAGACCGTCGCCGCCGGTTCGAGCCCGACCGCTCTCAAGCGCGGTATCGAGCGTGCCGTCGAAGTCGCCGTTGCCGAAATCAAGAAGCTGTCGCGCGACGTCAAGGGCGAGATGATCGCCCAGGTCGGCACGATCTCGGCCAATAACGACAAGCAAATCGGCGGCATCATCGCCGAGGCAATGAAGAAAGTCGGCAAGGATGGCGTGATCACCGTCGAAGAGTCGAAGACGATGGAGACCACCCTGGAAGTCGTGGAAGGCATGCAGTTCGACCGCGGCTACCTCTCGCCCTACTTCATTACCGACCCGGATCGCATGGAATGCGCGCTGGAAGATGTGCGCATCCTGATCCACGAAAAGAAAATCAGCTCGATGAAGGATCTCCTTCCCCTGCTCGAGCAGACCGCAAAGATGGGCAAGCCGCTCTTGATCATCGCCGAAGACGTTGAAGGCGAAGCGCTCGCCACTCTCGTGGTCAACAAACTCCGTGGCACGCTGCAGTGCGCCGCCGTCAAGGCCCCCGGCTTTGGCGATCGCCGCAAAGCGATGCTCGAAGATATCGCCACCCTCACCGGCGGCAAGGCCATCACCGAAGACCTCGGCATCAAGCTGGAGAACGTGAAGCTCGAGGACCTCGGCCGCGCCAAGAAAATCACCATCGACAAGGACAACACGACGATCGTCGAGGGCGCTGGCAAGTCTGGCGACATCGAAGGCCGCGTGAAGCAGATTCGCGCACAGGTCGAGAACACCAGCAGCGACTACGACAAGGAAAAGCTCCAGGAGCGCCTTGCCAAGCTCGTTGGCGGCGTTGCGGTCATCAAGGTGGGCGCGGCAACCGAGACCGAGCTGAAGGAAAAGAAGGCTCGCGTTGAAGACGCCATGCACGCCACGCGCGCAGCGGTCGAAGAAGGCATCGTTGCCGGCGGCGGTACCGCGCTGTTGCGCTGCCTGCCAGCCATCGAGAAGCTGAAGCTCCAGGATGACGAAGCGGTTGGCGTCGGCATCGTGAAGCGCGCGCTCGAAGAGCCAGCTCGTCAGATCGCGCACAACGCCGGCCACGAAGGCGCCGTTGTGATCGGCAAGATCCGCGAGTCGAAGGACGATAACTTCGGCTTCAATGCGGATTCGGGCGAGTACGGCGACATGGTGAAGGCTGGCGTCATCGACCCGGCCAAGGTTACGCGCCTCGCGCTGCAGAACGCGGCGTCGATCGCGGGCCTGATGCTCACCACCGAAGCGCTCATCGCCGAAGTGAAGGAAGAAGACAAGAAGGGCGCGGCAGCCGGCGGTCCTGGCGGACCGGGCGGCATGGGCGGGATGTACTAAGCTTCACCGCACAACAAGCTGCAAAGAAAGGCGGGCCGAACTTGGCCCGCCTTTTTGTATATAAGATGCCTATTTTGAGACGATTGCCAGAATCCCGAAATACTTTGGATTTGTTCGCCGCTTTCCTTGCCTCTGCCAGTTTGGTCCGCTAAACTGCCCACGCCTCAAACGACTCTTCAGGGGAGAGTCATTCGACATGCCGGGACTTTTACAGCGCCTTCTTCCGCGCGAAGAGGGATTTTTCGACCTTTTTGATAAACAAGCCGACAACATTGTCGTCGGAGCGAAGGCTTTGCTCCGAATGCTGGAGCATTACACTGGCGTTCCCGAGCAGGTTCAGGAAATCAAGGCGATTGAGCACAACGGCGACGACATCACGCACGCTGTTCTGACCAAGCTCAATCAAACATTTATCACGCCGTTCGATCGCGAAGACATTCACGAGCTGTGCAGCCGGCTGGACGACGTGATCGATCTGATCGACGCGGCGGCAAGCCGTTTTGTGCTGTATCGCGTTACAGGAATCCGGGAAGGCACGATCGATCTCGTAAAGGTGCTCGTCAGCGCCACGGAAGAAGTAGCGACGTGCATCCATGCGCTGAGCACCCCCGAAAAAGCGCTCAAGTTCACCATCGAAATCAATCGCTGCGAAAACGAGAGCGATCGCTTGTGCCGCACGCTGATCGCGCAGCTCTTCGACGAAGAAAAAGATCCGGTGCAGATTATCAAGTGGAAGGAAATCTTTGAGGTTATCGAAACCGCTGTGGACAAATGCGAAGACGTCGCCAATGTCATTGAGGGCGTCATCTTGAAGACCGCCTGACGCCGGCTCCATGTCCAGTTTCCCACTTTTGATCGTCGTTGTTTTCCTCACACTGGCTTTCGAGTTTTCCAACGGCTGGCACGATGCCGCGAACTCGATCGCCACGGTCGTATCGACGCGCGTGCTATCGCCGTTTCGAGCGGTGGCGTGGGCGGCGTTCTGGAATTTCATCGCGGCGTTCGTGTTCGGCACGGCCGTTGCCGGAACCATCGGCAAAGGCTTGATTCACATCGAAATGGTGAATCAACAAGTGTTGCTGGCGGGGCTGCTGGGCGCGATCACATGGAATCTGATCACTTTGATTTTAGGATTGCCGACGAGTTCGTCGCACGCGTTGATGGGTGGATACGGCGGCGCCGCCGTGGCGCACGCAGGCTATCGCGCGCTGATCGTGTCGGGATGGGTGAAGCCGGTTCTGTTCATCTTTTTGTCGCCGATCGTGGGCGCGGTGACGGCAATTATTTTGACGATCACGGCGAGCTGGATTGTTCGCAAGCAGCGGCCGCGGCGGGTGGATAAGATTTTTAGGCGGCTGCAATTGCTGTCCGCAGCTTTGTTCAGCCTCGGCCACGGCACGAACGATTCGCAAAAAGGCATGGGGATTATCACGGCCGCGCTACTTGCCGGTGGGGCACTCAGCACGTTCAAGGTGCCTTATTGGGTCATCATTTGCTGTCACCTGGCGATGGGCGGCGGGACCATGGCGGGTGGGTGGCGCATCATCAAAACGATGGGGCAGCGCATCACGAAGCTGACGCCCTTCGGTGGATTTTCAGCTGAAACAGCTGGCGGGTTGACGCTCGTCATGAACGCGGTGTTCGGCATTCCGGTGAGCACCACGCATACGATCACTGGCGCGATTGTCGGAGTTGGCGCTTCGCATCGCATTACCGCGGTGCGCTGGGGCGTGACGCGACGCATCGTGTGGGCCTGGGTATTGACCATTCCCGGGGCTGCTCTGATCGGTGCGGGCGTTTATCACGTCGTGTTGGTTGCGCTGCGCTAAAGCCCGCCACAAGATTCGTCCTTAGAACAGTTACAACACTCTTTAAGCGCCGTGCCTATTTACCTATAGCAACTCGGTCACAGCGTTTTCGATGCTCGACGCCTCTTTTATACTGGACGTTCATGAATCCGCACGCCCAAAGCGCGCTCGCCATTTACGAGAGCATCCGGCAGAAGAGCGGCGACCGTCCATCTTCCGGGAATAGCGTCGCCGAACTGACTCGCGCGCTGAATGATTGGCGCTCGAAGAGCGAAGCACTGATTTCGTTGAGCCGCTCGGGGCCCGAAGTGCAGCTCGCATTCTTGGAAGCGTCGTATGACTGGCTGCGGCTCGAAGCTCGCGTCGATCGCAATTTCCAGGTGATGGAGACGCTTTCGGATGCGATTCAGCTTGGATTGCAATGCGTGCCGAAGCCGCTGCCGGGAGACGCGGTCGAGCAGATCGTAACCGAGATTCGGCGCGACACCTCTTCCGCTCGCTTTTACTTCCCTTTCGAGAGATTCCTGTCGTTTCTGTCGCCCGAGCACATCACGGAGCGGGCGCGCGTTGAGCTGCGCAAGATTCATGCGCAACTTGCGCCGGCGCCGCGCGCGAAAATCGACAAACACCATCAGCGAGTGCGCGCGCTGATCGCGCCGCTGATTTATGTCGAAGATGAGAAACACCTCGATTCGGGCCGCGGTCCGTGGTCGCAGATTGTGTTCGACGAGATCGCGGCGATGGATGCGATCACGCGTTCAGGCTGGATCGGATTGCTGGAGCACTGCCATTCGCTGGAGCAGAGTGCCCCCGGACCCAAGTGGAGCAAGCGTTCGCGGGAATTACTCTCGGCTCTGGGTGAATCGAAATCGTTCACGGCGATGGTGCGCTGGCTGGCGATTGGGCCTACGCCTGGGCAACCGCCGGAAGTGCGCACGCCGACGGAAGATTCGGCGTATCAGAAAGGCATTGTGTTGTGCGTGGGCCTGACGGATACGCGCGAATCGGCGTTGGCGATCGGCGAATTCGGGCTCGCGTGCCTGCGCAAGATTCCAAATATCGGAGCGGTGTCGCAGAAGGTGGGTTTCGCCTGCGTGCAGGCTCTGGGCACGATGGAGAATAAAGAAGCGATCACGCAACTGACGAAGCTGCGCACGAAAGTGAAATATTCCGTCGCGCGGCGGCTGATCGAGAAATCGCTCAGCATGGTGGCCGAACGCGCGGGAATGACCGTCGATGAATTGGAAGACGTGTCGATTCCGCAGTATCCGCTGGACATTAATGGCGCGCTCGAAGTGAAAGTTGGCGATTGCAAAGCGACGGTGCGGTTGGTCGAAGATGGGCGCGTCGTGGTGTTGTGGGAAAACGCGGAAGGCAAGCGCATCAAAACGCCGCCGACGCAAGCGCGCAAAGCCGCGCCAAAGAAAATCCGTGCTATCTCGGCGCTGGTGAAAGATCTCGAGCAATCGTACGCCGTCCAGCGCGCGCGGCTCGAAGCTTCGTTTCTTGGCACGCGGCGTATTCCGCTGACTCATTGGCGGCGCTACTACATCGATCATCCCCTGCTCGGATTCTTGGGACGCAAGCTGATCTGGGTTTTCAGCAACAACCAGGGCTGGGAGCGTTCGGGCCTATGGTCGGACGGCGAGTTGCGCGACTCGTCGAACAAGCTTGTCGATTTGATACGCGCCGAGAAAGTGCGCTTGTGGCATCCGCTTTCGTATAGCGCCGCTGAGGTGCAGCGATGGCGCACGCGAATTTTTACGGCAGGATTGCGGCAGCCGTTTCGCCAGGCGTTCCGCGAGTTTTATCAAGTGACCGACGACGAGCGGAAGACGCGGCTGTATTCCAATCGTTTCGCGGGGATTTTGCTGAGGCAACATCAATTTGCAAATTTGGCGCGCGCGCGAGGCTGGAGCTATCAGCTCATGGGCGTCGGCTTCGACGGCGTAAACGTGCCGACCAAAAAACTCGAGCACTGGAATATGAACGTTGAGTTTTATGTAGATTTGCCGCCCGATCGCGATCACGCGGTGCGGCGGTCGTCGCTCGCCGAACAGGCCGGTGCTGGAGCCAACGTATTCATCGGGTCGGACCAGGTGCGTTTTTATCGCGATTTGCGAGAGATTCCTGTGGATGACATACCCGCGATCGTATATTCCGAAGTGATGCGCGATGTGGATCTGTTTACGACGGTCGCGGCGGTCGGCGACGATTCAACTTGGTCGGATCAAGGGCATCGCGGGACTGGCGTCTTCAGCGAGCGATTCGACGTAAACGATTTTTCAGCGACGACAGCGCTGCGTTCCGAGGTTTTATCGCGCGTATTGCCAACAACGCCGATCGCGGACCGGTGCAAGCTCGACAAGGCATGGCTTGAGGTGCGCGGGCAGCTCGGGACGTATCGCATTCAGCTTGGATGGGGCGGAGCGATGCTGCAAACCGAGAGCATCACGCGGTGGCTGAAGATTCCGCAGAACATTGTGGATGCGGTGCCGCTGGACTTGAGCGCAATTCCGCTCGAAATCGATCCGCGCACGGAGATGATTTTGCGGAAGGCGTTTATTCTGGCGGACGATTGGCGCATTGATGCGCCGGAGTTGGTAAGGCAGCTGATGCCGGAATAAGCAGTTAAGCGAACAATTGTGAGCCTTCATGTGAAGGAGGCGCGATGAGCGAACCTCCTTCACATTTTTTTATTTTCGGGTGCTGTGACTATCTTCCGCTTGCGCCCTTCGCTCCGCTTGAAGTCTTCGACGCAAGAATTTCCGGTTTGTGAATTTGCGGATCCTTCGCAAGGAGATCCTTCGCCTTCGCGAAGAGTGCTTTTGCGATATCGCCGCTGATGTGCGCGTTCCGTCCGGCTTCATCCGCGAATGTGTCAAAAATTCCGAATTGCGACGGCCCGATTTTCACAGCGTACCACGCGACGGTTTGCGATTCCTTCTCCGCCAGGGGCTGAGCCGACTTCAGAAATTCTTCGACTTCCTTTTCCTTGCCCGGTTTCGCTTCCAGATAGGCCCAGATTGCGAGTTTTTCCATGATTGTAACCTCCACTAAAATACGATGCGCGAGCCGGACCTTCGGTTCATCGCGGACAAAGAATTGACATTACCAATTTCAAATGACTTGAAGTTACT
>DATAMU010000660.1:0-4548 GCA_036266605.1 Candidatus Acidiferrum sp.
GCAGGCGCTGCCAACGTGACTGTTGCCATTCCCACGGCCGAAGCCTTTGCGACGGCCGCCGCAGTCACCGTCACCGTCCCAGCCGCTGTCGCGCGCGCCGCCGATGTATACGTGACCGCCGCGCCCGAAGCGCTCGTCGTCGGCGAAATCGATCCGCACGCCGCTCCCGTGCAATTCGTACCCGACACCGACCACGTCACGCCAAGATTCTGGGCGTCATTCGCAACGTTCGCCGTAAACGTCTGCGTGACCGCTCCCGCCGCAAGATTTGCCGTGCCAGGAGTCACCGACACGCTCGGCGGCGTAGGCGGTGCGGGTGCGGCTGCCAACGTGATGGTCGCCTTCGCGGATTTCGTCGCGTCATCCACGGCTGTCGCCGTCAGCGTCACCGTCGGTGGATTCGGCACCGCCGCCGGCGCTGTATACATCACCGCAGCGCCCGACGCCGCTGTCGTTCCCGAAAGTGAACCGCAAGCCGCCCCCGTGCAGCCCGCACCCGACAGCGTCCACGTCGTCCCATCATTTTTGGGATCGTTCGCTACCGTCGCAGTGAAGCTCGCCGCTTGGCTTGTCTGGACCGTCGCCATCGGCGGCGTAAGCGCCACGGAAACCATTTTCGCCACCGGCGCCGGACTCGTCGATGATCCGCCACCGCATCCCACAATTCCCGCAACCGACATCATCACGCACGCACTGAATGCCGCGACGTTTGTTCGATCTACGCCACGCAGAAAACGCATCTACCCTCCAGGAACGCGACCGGGGACGGGAGCGGCATTCTAACACGCGAGCATTTCCCGACAGTCATCGGAAGGCGCGCTCACCAAGCAATCGCGGCATGCACCGTTGAAATTTTGAGATTGGATGCTCGAACTCGTCCGACGTTGGCGCTCATTCGAACGTCTCGGGGAAAGAACGGAGGCTGGTACTGTGAGTAGCCTTCCCATCGTTGAGAATGTTAATTTGGGTTTGACGACGAGTGAGCTAGAAAGCCGTGCAATTCGCTGGTCGCGAAAAGATTCTCATCCCAGGAGAAACCACCGTGAAGTTCACTGCGCTTCGAATTTTTTCTCTGCTGACGATCGCCCTGCTTCTCTCGGCCGGAGCATTCTCGACCGCCGCGCAGGATCGCCTCAGCGACAAAGACGTCGCCAACATGATGAACAATCTGAAGAACGACGCAAAAAATTTCCGTTCGGTCTGGAATCACGCGCTGAGCAAGAGCACCATCCGCAAGACCAGCCGCGAAAAAGACGCCCGCAATCTCGCTTCGCAATTCCAGAATCAGACCGAGGGCATGCTCCGCCAATTCCAAAGCAACAAAACCGCCGACCAATCGCTGCCGCTCGTCCAGCAAACCGCACGCAACATCGAGCAAGTGAAAACCGACGTCTCTCTCGGCCCCGTCGTCGACCAGCAGTGGACCAAGATCCGCACCGAGCTCGACCAAATCGCGCAAGCCTTCAACACGAAGTAAGCCGCCGCGGCCGCTAAATCATTTAGCGGCGTGCGAGCCGCCCGGCGTCTGCGCTAGCGTGAACGCATAAAGCGAGTCACCCGCACCGACAACAACATACTGCTTGCCGTCCATTTCAAACGTGATCGCACCGTTGTTCTGGTTGGCTCCGGTCGTCGTGTGCCATAGCGTTTTCCCCGACGTCGAATCAATCGCCATGAAGTGCCCCGAAGTATCGCCAGTAAACAGCAGCCCGCCTTCCGTGGTCAGCAATCCCGGTCCCGAGCCGCCAATGTCGTGCTTCCACTGAATCGCGCCCGTCTTGTAATCGATCGCTTCGATCGTGCCGGGATAATTCAGAAAGTCGTCGCGCCCCGCAAATCCTTCCGCCTTTCCTTCCGCCGTCAGATAAAACACGCTGTAGCTTTGCGACGCCACGACATAAAACAATCCCGCCTGCGGGTTAAAGCTGGGCGCAAACCAGTTCGAGGCTCCGTTTGAACTCGGCGAAACCAGCGTCCCATTTCGCGTCGGCTCCTTCGCCGGATTCGGAATCGGCTGCCCCTTCGCATTGATCCCCAACGTCCAGTTCGTTTTGATAAAGGGTGCGGTCAGCAAGTGCTCGCCGTTCGTACGATCGAGCAAAAAGAAGTATCCGTTGCGGCTCGCCTGCGCGATCAGTTTCCGCCGTTTTCCTTTGAATTCGCCATTAAACAAAATCGGCGTCTGCGTTGCGTCCCAGTCATGTGTATCGTGCGGAGACACCTGATAGCCCCACTCCAATTTTCCAGTGTCCACATGTAGCGCAACAATCGAGCAAGTCCAAACGTTGTCGCCCTTTCTCCCCGCGCCCGCGTGTACCGGATTCGGATTTCCGATCCCCCAATACACGAGCCGCAGCTCGGGATCGTACGTTCCCGTCATCCACGTCATCCCGCCGCCGTGCGTTCGCGCCTCTTCGTCCGGCCACGTTTCAAAACCCGGCTCGCCTTTCGCTGGCTCTGTATTCCAACGCCACTGCAACTCGCCCGTCTGCGCATCGTGCGACTCCAGAAAACCGGGATTGTCCAGCGAATCGCCGCCAACTCCCGTGATCACGTGGTTCTCCACGACCAGCGGCGACATCGTGCAGAAATATTCCAGCTTCACGTCCGCAATCGTCTTGCGCCATTTTTCCGTGCCGTCTTTGGCATTCAGCGCGAGCAGATTGCAGTCCGGCGTCTCGAAATAAAGCGTATCGCCCAGCATCGCAACTCCGCGCTGTCCGATGTGCCCGCCTTCGTTCGGCGGATACTTGAAGTGCCACATTTCGCGCCCGCTGCGCGCATCGACTGCCCAGACGTTATCCGGCATCGTGAAATACAACACGCCGTTCACTTCCAGCGGCGTCGATTTGATCACTGATCCAAATCCGCCCGGCCCAAACCCTGTTGCGCGATAAATCCACGCCAGCGAAAGGGAATCGACATTCGAAGTATTGATCTGCTTCAGTGGGCTGTGTCGTTGTCCCGAATAGTCTCCGTTGTACGTCGGCCAGGCGTCCGGTCCCGGCTTGGCCAACACTTCCGGAGTCAATGCCTGCCCGCGCAGCAAAACCGGAGTCAGCAGCAACACAAAAGCAATCGCGCACGCTCTCATGTTCCTCATTTCAATGTCTCCAGGTAGGCCAGGACGTTGTGCATCTCTTCATCGGTGTAGAGCGGCAGCAGCGCTTCATGCTGCGCGCGTGGATCCTGTACTTCGACGCTCGCCTTGTCGCGTGAGAATGATCGATAAGCGCCCGACGCGTCGTGCATTGTCACCGTGAACTCATCCTCATGGATCAGCGTCCCTGAAACCTGTTCGCCCGACGCCAGCTTCACGGTCACCTTCGACGGCGCTACCGGCGCGGTCGGTCTTCCGAGAAACACATCCAGCACATTCGGCGCCGGATACAACATGCGTCTCTGCAACTCGACCGCCTCGTATTTCGTCGCGATATGCGCTAGATCGCCCGCAGGCTGGTGGCAATTGCTGCAATGTCCATCGCCGTTGAAAAATGCAGCGCCCTTCGTCGCGTCGCCCGTATTCAAATCCCCGATTTGGTAAGCAAACCGATTCGTGACCGCCTGCGCCAGCGAATGTAAGAACGTCGAAATATCCTCGATCTGTTCGTTGGTCATCGCCGCGAACGCAGGCATCCCGCGTTCCAGCCGCCCGCTTCGAATGACCGGCCCGATCGTGTCGCCCTTGTTGTCGTGCAGCGCCAGCGGTGAGCGCACCAAATCCGGCCCCGTCTTGCCGTGCGCGTCGTTGCCGTGGCAGAACCCGCACGTCGGCACAAAAATCTTTCGCCCCCGCTCGACCGCTTCCTTGTCGAGTTTCGGCCCACCGATCAACGCCGCAATCGCATCAGCCGAGCTCTGCTTCTTCTGTGCGTTTTTCTGCTGATCGCCGCTCTGCTGCTGTTGCTGCTTTTCCGCGCTCGCAGCTTGATCTGCCTGCGCGCGAATCGTTCCAGCCAACAGCAACAGTCCTGCACACACGACAATCCATCGATGGGGCATCTGTCTTCTCCGTGAGCCCAACCTCACACCTTCAAATTGTTGACGTATTCGAAATCGATCTTGATCGCCTCGAGCGCAGGCATCTCCGCAAACGGTGGCTCTTGCTCCGCAAACAACGCCCGAATCTTCCCATGCGAAGCCGCCGCGAACGTATCGATCGCGCCTCGTCCCAACTCGGTTGGCACCGGCGCCCCCGGATCCTTCACAGACGTCCCGCGTGAAGCACATCGATTCATGTCGGACTTTCCGTTCAGCCGCTTCGCTCGAAGCCCCTGAGCCCGCGAAGCCCGCCACCACGCCACCAAATCGCGCCTACTTGATACCAACAATCGCCGTCAGATTCACGCAAAATAACACTGTAGGCGGCCCACACCGTTGCTGATGAGCGCCACTCCGAAGAACAAAATGGAGGCAATTTCTGGAATCACCACGACTCTCTGCGCTATAATTACTACTCCCAATGAGACGTGGGCGAGTAGCTCAGCTGGGAGAGCGCCTCGTTCGCAACGAGGAGGCCGAGGGTTCGAATCCCTTCTCGTCCACCAA
>DATAMU010000661.1:0-2408 GCA_036266605.1 Candidatus Acidiferrum sp.
CCATAAATCGCCCCAGCGATTCCGTTCGCGACCGGATAATCCCAAACCCCGCCTTCATGTCGTCCACAAGCCCAGCCGTCGCAGTCGTTTGCATCTCGGGTGTGTTCGCGATGCCGGCCAAGCCGCTTTCGAGGCTCTGCGCCACCGACTGAATCGGCGCCAGCGAATTGTTCAGTTCATGACCCATCACGCGAATCAGCCGCTGCCAAGCCTGCCGCTCTTCGTCGCGAAGCGCCCGGCTCAAATCGCTCAACACCACAAGGTGATGCGGCAATCCCGCCTGCCGCAGCGCGCCGCGCCGCATGCCCCATCGCCCCGACCCGCCAGGAAAGCTCAGTTCCATCGTCCGCGCTGCTTCGCCCTCCAGCGACGCGCCCAGACCTAATTCACCCGCAGTAAATCCGAGCAATCGTTCCGAAGGCCGCGCCAGCAGTCGCTCGCCCGCACGATTCACCAGTCGCAGCTTGTTCTCGTTATCAAACGTAAAAATCGCAACATCAATCTCTTCCATCACCGCTCGCAACAGAGAAGTCGCTTCCAGCGCACCCAGCCTTTGCTCGCGCAAAGTTTCACCCAGCGCATTGACCTCGATCATCACTTCGCCCATCGCATCATTTCGTTGCGCGTCGCGCCCGCGCACGGAAAAATCCTCTTCGCGCAACGCCGCCAGCAAATTCGAAAGTGTCTGAAGGGAAAAAACAACGCGGTGCCGCAGCGAAAACGCAAAGCCCAGCCACAGCGACACGATCAAGATTCCGAGAGTCCAGGCCGTGCGAGAGGTGTAGTCGCCGGTATACAGCAGAATCAGCGCGATCAACGAACCCGGCAGGCCCGCCGCCAACGCCAGCAGCTGGATCCGGTGTTCGTAAGTTAGACGACTCATTCCAATCCGTGTTTTTGCAGCCGCCGGTACATCGCGCTGCGGCTCAGCCCGAGCGCCTTCGCCGCCTGGCTCACGTTGCCGTCATAGCGAGACAGCGTCCGCTGGATCAAATGATGCTCCACATCATCCAAACTCATCTCTTCCAATTTTGCCGCAGCACCCGAAGCCGCGCGCAAACCTAAATCCGCCGCTTTCACTTGCGACCCCTGCGCCAGTAAAACGCCGCGCTCGATCGCATGATCCAACTCGCGCACATTCCCCGGCCAAGGATGCTCGTGCAAAACCTGCGTCGCCACCGCGTCGAATCCCGAAATCGTCTTACGATATCGCTGGGAATAGTTCCGCAAGAAATGCTGCGCCAGCAACTCAATGTCTTCGCGCCGCTCTCGCAGCGGCGGCAAATGAATCTCGATTGTATTCAGCCGAAACAATAAATCCTGCCGAAATCTCCCCGCAGCCGCCTCGGCATTCACATCCACGTTCGTCGCTGCAATCACCCGCACATCCACGCGCCGCGTATTCGACGATCCAACGCGCTCCAGCTCGCCCGTTTCCAGCACGCGCAGCAGCTTTGCCTGCAACTTCAAAGGTACGTTCGCAATTTCATCCAAAAACAACGTCCCGTTGTCGGCCAGTTCGAATCGCCCCACGCGATCCGATCGCGCATCCGTAAACGCGCCCTTCACGTGTCCAAACAGCTCGCTCTCAAAGACGCCTTCCGACAATCCGCCCGCATTCACCGTCACCATCGGCGTCGAAGCTCGCGGCGACAGCGCATGCAGCGTATTCGCCACAACTTCCTTGCCGGTCCCGTGCTCGCCCGTAATCAGCACGTTCGCATCCGACGGCCCGATGCGCCCAATAATGTCCAGCACCGGCTGCATCGCCGCCGATTCCGCAATCATCGTCGGCCTCGACTCCGCGCGCAGCAACCGATTCTCCGCCTCTAGCCGTGATGCCTGCCGCAGCGCCTGCCGCAACTCGATCTGCGTCCGCAGCACCGCCAGCAAGCGGTTGTTCTCCCACGGCTTCGGAATAAAGTCCCGCGCTCCGCGCCGCATCGCCTCGACGGCAATTTCCACGCTGCTCCATGCCGTCATCACGATCACCGGCAGCGTTCCGTCGATCATCTGCACGCGCGGCAGCAAATCCAATCCTTCTTGCCCCGAGGTCGTATCGCGCGTGTAGTTCAAATCCATCAACACCGCATCAAATTCGCGCGCCTCGATCGCGGCCAATGCTTCCGCAGGAGACGCCGCGCCCTGCGTCTCATACCCCTCGCGCTTCAGCAAAAGACGCAGCGCATCCCGTATGTCACTTTGATCGTCGGCAATCAGAACGCGATAAGGATGACCAGAAGAAGTTTTCATTCAGCTCGCAGACACCACTCCGCAGATTCCGTCAAAAAAACAAGCTATGCCCAGCACGCCCGACCAACTCAGCCCACTTCCGTTAAAACAGTTTATGCCAACCCCAAAATCCATGCACGCCGCACGCGCCCCCTGACCTCATGTAGGGGCACAGC
>DATAMU010000662.1:0-8072 GCA_036266605.1 Candidatus Acidiferrum sp.
GAAAATGTACGGATAGTTCAGACCGACGGTGGTGCGATCAAGAAAGCCCGCCTGATCGACTGGAATGTGAACGTTGTCTTTGCTAAACGTGAAAAGCACTTCGTTCACTTTGGTAGGGCTGATCGTCCAGACCCAGTCGAGCGAATTCGTCTGGTTCGGGCGGTTGAAGAATTTCGGCGTCTCGTTTGTCCCGCCGTCGAGCGGCTGAAATTCAAAAAATGTGAAATAGATGCGGCGGAAGCGCAGATGCTGGGCATCGGTGAGATTCAGATCGATGCCCAACGTGTCTTTCCGTTGATTCTGCGGATGTTGCGCCGAGAAAAACCAGTTCTGATTGCCGTTGATCGGCGTCGTCAGGTTCGGCATCGGATAGGCGTTCAGAATGCCGAGACCATTGGGACTAAGATCTCCAGCCGGAATGATATTTCCCGCGTAGGGCGCGCCCGTCTTCGGATCAACGAGCTGCACCGTCTTGTGATAGAAAATGTTGTTCGGATCGAGCAGTTCGCTGAAATTGCCGGTGCGCATCAGCGCCGTCGGCACTGTCAAGGCGCTGGTGTCGGTGAAGATGTAGCGAACCCACTCTTCTCCCCAGTAAAAGAATGCCTTCGTCTTGTCGGTGTTGAAATGGCCCGGTATATAGATCGGGCCGCCGATGTTGTACCCAAACTGGTTGTAATGAATCGGCGCGGTGATTTTTGTCGTCGCCGGAACGGCATTGCGCTGCCACGGATTCGCGTCAAAGATCGTGTTGCGCACATATTCGTACGCGGCGCCATGAAATTGCTGGCCGCCGGTCTTCGACGTGATGCGAATCTGCCCTCCTGAAGAGCGGCCGTATTCGGGCGCGTAGTCCGCCGTCATGATCTGGATTTCCTGGGTCGAGTCGGTGTCCGCGGCGCCGATGCTGGTGCCGTTCGAGCGCGTGCGGACGGCCGGCGCGCCGTCAAACGTAATTAAGCTTTCCGGCGTGCGCGCGCCGTTGATGTTCGACGGGCCCTGAGAAAAGTTAAAGCTCAGATTGGCCAGAGTGCCGCCGTGCGTTCCCGGCACAAGATTCGCCATCAGGATCGGATTGCGGCCATTCAACTCCTGCGAATCGATCTGTTTTCGCGTGACGAGCTGTTGTACCGAGGCGGATTCGGTTTGCAGCGCAACCGCCGTTGCCGAAACCTCCACGGTTTCGCTCGTCGCACCGACGGCAAGATTTGCATCGATTGCCATGTGCGCGGCGGGATCGATCTTGTTGTCCTTGGACTCAAATCTGCGGAATCCCTGCGCCTCGACGTTTATGGAGTAGAGACCAGCAGGAATGTTCGTGAACACGTAGTAGCCCGAATCGTTCGTTGTCGCCACGCGATCGGTGCCGGCGGCGCCGTGAATCGTCACTTTCGCGCCGGTGATAGCGGCGCCGGACGGATCTCTTACGAATCCTGAAACGGTTGCGAGGTCAGACTGCGCGAGTGACAACCCTGCGGTTACGAAGAGGAGACACACAACCACTGCGATTCGGTAGAACCGATTGAACATGGGGACCCCCATCCACCACTGCGGACTCCGCGATTCGACTTGGAAGCGATGAAGTTAACGAAGAGACCCGGAGAAGAAAAACGGCAGAGAACACCGTCGTTCTGTTCGCGAAGAAAGGTTCGCGAAGACCTGGCCCACCTCGGATGAGCGTGCTTTTAGCATAATTGCTGGAGTAGGGTGCAATCAGGTAGTTGCTGTACGGTTTAGTTAACTCTAGTGTTTTCGCATTATTTATGAGGCGTTAAGCGTTTCATTTTGAGATCGAATTGTGGGCTTTTGCGACGCGAGCGGAATGTGTTATCAGCGTGTAGTCATGTCATCCTGCGAAAAAGTTTTTGGCGGCGTCTGTCCAATTGTCTGAATGACGCTAGATTGAACGTCATGGTAATGAAGACGAACCTCGGTCGTTGGGCAGAGGCGTTAAGTCATTGAGAGGAAAGCGCATGAAATACGTTTTGCTGGACTATGTGGGCGAAGCCGGATGGCCGCAACTGACACGCGACGAGCAGAAGCATTGGCTCACCGCGTACAAGGCTTATATGGAAGCGATGACGAAGGCCGGCGTTTTAAAGAATAGTGTCGGATTGCAGCCGACTTCGACAGCCACGACAATGCGCGTGCGTGATGACAAACCGAACGTGCTCGATGGGCCTTACACCGATTCCAAAGAGCAACTCGGCGGATTTCATTTGATCGAGGTCGAGAATCTCGACGAAGCACTCGCCTGGGCGGCGCGTTCGCCGACTGCGCTGCATGGCGTCGTCGAAGTGCGTCCGATTTTTGAAGGCACGTGGCTGACGCGCGATATCAACGATTTCATCAAGCCGGAATAGCGCATTCATTGCGTTCCGGAGCTTCGCCATCTGGACGATTAACTAAATTTTTCAAAAAATAATGAGATAGGAGAACGAAAATGCGACGGATAGTTGTGTTCAACAACGTGACGGTCGATGGTTATTACACCGGACTTGACGGAGATATGAGCTGGGCACACAAGTTCGATCCGGAATGGACCGAGTTTACCAACTCAAATGCGAAAGGCGGCGCCGTGCTCGCCTTCGGACGAAAAACGTATGACATGATGGCCGGCTACTGGCCGACGCCGATGGCGATGAAGAACATGCCGACGGTTGCCGAGGCGATGAATAAGCAGCCAAAGCTTGTTTTCTCTCGCACCATGACCGAAGCAAAGTGGAACAATACGCGATTGGTGAAAGGCGACCTCGCCACCGAAGTTCGCAAAATCAAAAGCGAGCCGGGCGAAGATATCGTCATCATGGGCAGCGGCAATCTGATTTCGCAGCTCGCGCAGGCGAAGCTGATCGATGTATATCAGATCGCGCTGACGCCGGTCGTGATTGGCAAAGGCAGGTCGATGTTCGATGGCGTCGATAAGACAAATTTGAAGCTCACGCAGAGCCGTGCTTTCGGCAATGGCACTGTGGTGTTGTGGTATCAGCCCGCGTGAAACGGTCGAAGAATCGAACTGCATGAATCCGGAAGGAAAATCCGGCGCAACGGAACCGCGACCAAGCGGCGGCGAAGCTGCCGCGCGCACTGCCGAAATGGTCGCGCGCCGCAGTTACGGGAAGCTCGTCGCGTTTCTCGCGGCGCGCACTCGCGACGTTGCTTCCGCCGAGGATGCGCTAGCGGATGCGTTCGCTTCGGCGCTCGAGGATTGGAGTCGCAATGGCTGCCCTGAAAATCCAGAAGCGTGGCTCCTGACCGTGGCGCGAAGAAAAACCATCGACAGCGTGCGGCGGCGCGAGACACGCGATGCCGCTGAGCCGGAGCTGAAACGCATCGCCGACAGTCTCGAAGCCGCGGCAGGGGAGAGTGGCGGAATTCCCGATCGGCGACTCGGCCTCATGTTCGCGTGCGCGCATCCGGCGATCGAGGCGAGCGTACGCTCGCCGCTGATTTTGCAAGTCGTACTCGGGCTTGATGCGAAACGCATTGCATCTGCGTTTTTGGTTTCGCCGGCTGCGATGGGGCAGCGCCTTGTGCGCTCAAAAGAAAAAATCCGGCTATCCGGGATTCCGTTTCGCATTCCGGAAAAAGACGAATTGCCGGCGCGGCTCGATACCGTGCTCGATGCGATTTACGCAGCTTTCGCTGAGGCCTGGAGCGATCCGGCCGGAACTGACGTAGCACGCCGCGATCTCAGCGAAGAGGCTATTTATCTTGGGCGCGTCGTCGTCGAACTGCTGCCCGGCGAACCGGAGACGCTGGGACTACTCGCGTTGATGTTGCACGCGGAAGCTCGACGAAAAGCGCGGCGCGGCGCCGATGGCGAATACGTTCCGCTGGCTGAGCAGGATGTTTCGGCTTGGGATCACGAGACGATTGCTGAGGCGGAAGAGCTGTTGCTGCGCGCAAGCAAGTTTGGCATTCCGGGGCGATTCCAGATCGAAGCGGCGTTGCAATCCGCGCACGTGCATCGCATACGGACTGGCGAGTCGAACTGGCCTGAGATCGTCAAACTCTATGACATGCTCTTCGCGCTGACGGGATCGCCGGTCGTTGCCGTCAATCGAGTGCTCGCCGTCGCTGAAACCGAAGGGCCGCAACTTGCGCTCGCGGCGCTGGACAAAATCGCCGTGGATTCGCGACTCGCGGAATATCAGCCCTATTGGGCCGTTCGCGCGGAGTTGTTGATGAAACTCAAGAAGGGAACCGAAGCGCGCGAAGCCTACCAGGTTGCGATCGGTCTGGAGCGCGATCCCGCCGTGCGGCGATTCCTGCAACGCAGATCAGATATGTCGCCAGTTTCGATTTGAATTTCGCAGACTGCGAGCCGCGATTCTATGGCTCGGATTTTGGCGGCTGTTCTGCTGAATTTGGCTGCGTGGAATCGAGTTTCGCTTCCGACGGCGGCGCCGAAATTTTCTGATTTTCATCGACGGAGAAAAGCCGGTAGTCGTCGAAGTGATGCCGTCGGTGAATACGGCGTCCGTTGAAGTCAAAGAACAGCTCGGCGTTTTGCGGCAGCCACAATTCTTCGTGTTTCTTTTTGAACTGGACGGGCTCGTAGTCGATCGAAATGTGCTCCGCGACAAGACGAATTTGCGGAACCGGATTAACGAGATCGGTTTCGATGCTCACGACTTGAAACGTGTCCGCGGCAATCCACGCGCGCCCGCGCAGACCGACCGAATAGACGTTCTTGCCGACGCTGTATTCGCGCATGCGCGCCGGCTTGTCTTTGCGCTGGCGAAAATGTACCTGCCACACTTTGCGATCGTGCCACTGCGTCAGCCCTTCGCAGGTCATGTCGTACTCGCCGCGATAGACCGGATGAAAAATCAGCACCATCGAGCCGAGACCGAGAGAAGCGAGTCGCTCAGGGAAAACGTCGAGCCCCATCGTACCGTCGCGATATTCCTCAACGCGATACTGTCCAGGCTTCACTTCCGCCAACGACTCGACATAGCTGAAACGGCGCGACTCATGCTTCGCGGTCAGGCCGAATCGATCGATGACTTCGTGATCGAGCGTCTCGGTCGCGCTGATGCGATTGACGCCGTCGATAAATGTTTCCACGCGCTTCGCGGTCTCGTCGCTGATTTGCTGCATCGGGCAAGCGACGCCGGCGGCGACGGCCGGCATGCTCTCGTCCACATCGGGCGGCATCCACTTCGATGGCGGCAGAAGATCGGCGCGCGAGAAATTCGAAGTTCGATCCACCGTAACTTCCGTAGCCGCCGGCGGGGTTGCGTCGCTATGCTCTGCGGGGCCACCCTGGGCGCCCGTCGATGCGTTCACGGCATTCGACGCTCCGCTGTTGCTGCCGGGATTTTTGACGGCGTCGAGCAACCGCCGCGCTTCCTTCAAATCGTCCGGGTCGATGCTCTCTGAAATAAATTTGTTCAACGCCTGCTCTGCTTCAGGACGCTGATCCTGGCAAACGTAAGACTTCGCTAGGATGAATTGCGCCGCCGACGCGCGATCCTTTCCTAGTTCCACAGCGCGCTTCGAATGCTTCGCCGCTTCAGCGCACTCTTTGTGGATGAGATACGCCTGTCCGAGCTGCGCTTCGTAGCGCCACGAATCGGGCGACGCCTGAACAGCACGCTTGAGATATGTAATGGCCTGATCGACCTGCCCGTTGTGAACCTCGAGCGAGCCCAGCGCCGACAATGAGTACGTGTGCACCGGATAAATCTGGATCGCCTTCTTCCAATATTCCTCCGCGTGCGCGTAATCCTTTTGCTGGATGTAGTACATCCCCAGCATGTAGTTCACATCGGGATTTGCCGGCGCGCTGTGAGCCGCTTTGTCGAGATGTTTTTTCGCTTCGTCGGTCTTGTCGCCGCGCAACAACTCCATCGCCTTGGCGAGTTCTTTCTGCGGCCCCGGTGCGAGCACAGGTGGGCCCGACCGCACCAGCGAGAGGTCCGTCCCGGGTCGCGGCTTCAGGACAATGGTGATGAACTCCTGATCGCCGTTGGTTAGGATCTCGGCCTGTTCGGTAACCGTGTCGAAACCCGGCGCGAGCACTTCGATGCTGTATCGCCCGAGAGGCAAGCCCTGGAAGTTAGCCTGCCCTTGGCCGATGGTGGTCTGCGTTCCCAACATGCCGCCGTTGAAGTTGCTAAGGTTGACGACGGCGTTGTCGAAGGGAGTTTTATCGGGCAACTGGACCCGAACCGTGATGCCTCCGGGCGCCGCGCTCGGTTGACTCGGTTGCTGGATGGAGCGGCCTGCCTGGCCAAACGCCGAATGCGGCGTCAAAACGTTAAGAATCAGGAGGGAAAAAGAAAAGATTACGCCCGCCGAGCTGCGGGTCAGCCGAAAACGACGGCTCAGAAATAATTGCCGAACGGAAGTGTGCGGCTTCAAAGCCGCTTGCGCGCACCGCCGTAAACCTGGGAGCAAACCTGTAGCGAACACGAACTGGGTGCCTATCCTATGTAGATAATTGTACGTCGTTTCATCAGACGGCGGCCCGCCTAATTTGTCTCTTCTTCGTCCTTTTTCCACCGATTCCCGTCGTTTATTCCCCGGAAAAGTACTATTGACCCGGTACGATCGTGGCAGTACTTTGGGATTTCCCATCCCGGCCTGTTTTTCGCGAATTTCGCGACCACGAGGTCACCCATGGCCACCTTCACACCGACAAACACGGCCTCAGCAGCAATGCAGGAGCGCTGGGCCCGCTTGCGCAGTCACAAGCGTGTCATTTCGAAAGTGAAATTGCTCGTCGAATGGGACGAGGAGTCGGCGCAGCAACGCGCCAACGCAGTCACGGTCGATGTCAGTCACTCAGGATGCATGGCGGTTGTCGGCGCGCCGTTGCCGCTGCATCGACGAGTTCGGCTGATCCATCCCGAGAGTGGGCGCAAAGCGGAAGCGGAAGTTGTATGGCGCGATCACGAGGCTTGGGACGTTGGGCTGGAGTTGGTAAAGCCGGATGCGTCGTTTTGGGGCGTGAAGTTTTAGAGATTGGCGTTGAGGTTATCGAGGGTCAGTCGGGGCGCGCTGCCAGGCGCGCCCTTCGCTTTTTTGGTTCTGGGTTTCGACCGCGCTCTGATACGCCGTCCTACGGATTCGTCGCCTGGAACGACAGGCTGTTCTCGCGCAACGATTCCCACTTCTTCGCCCAGGCTTCGTGCTTCGGGCTCTCCGCGTAATCGGCGGCGGCTTCCGCGCTGGTGAATTCGATCGCGAAGACGCCGTCGAAATCGCGTATCTGATTGCGGCCGGTCTTGAGCCAGACATTTTTCACGCCGGGAATCTGCGCGGCGAGCGTCTTGATGCCGTTCAACACTTGCTCTTTGTCGTCTTGCGACGCGAACGGCTTGAATTTATACACCACCATGTGAACCACCGTCTTCGGTTGCCCAAAGCGGTTCTGCGCTTCGACGCTGCGCTCGTGCCAGGCTCCCGCGCCGATTCCCGCCGCAAACAACGCTGCGCCAGCCGCCACGCGAAAGATCCATTTCTTCGCCGCCATCATTCTTTCCTCCGATTTCGATTCACTCCAAATTGATCGGCCAACCAAGTGTACGGGCGCAGCACTGCTGCGCCCCCATGTCCGCACGATCACCGAATCTTCAGTCTCCGAACGGTTTGACGCGCCCGCCATGGCAACGTTACGCTCGAAGCTCTCGACACTCTTGCCCAATGAATCCTGCCGACACAGATACTGAGCTTCCCGAATCCGCGCGCCCACCTGCCGAGCCTGCTGCCTCTGCCGTTCCGCCGTTGCCGATGATCTGGATCGGTTATCTGCTCGGCGTCGCCACCATTATCGCTGAATTTGTCGCGGTCAGCCTCGATCCTCAGCTTGCCAAGCAGGGCGGCATTCCGCCTCTCTATCTTTTTCTCATCAGCTTCATCGGCGGCGTCTATTGGTTCGTCTGCATCTATCGCTACCATGTGATCCTCGCGCTTGTGACAGGCCGGAAGTATCCGATCTCCCCGGCGCGTGCGGTCGGATTTCATTTCATCCCGTTTTATCAGTTTTATTGGGTATTCAAATGGCCGATCGAAATCGCGCGCTTCGTCAATTTTCGTTTGCGGGTCAAAATGATGCGGCC
>DATAMU010000663.1:0-1601 GCA_036266605.1 Candidatus Acidiferrum sp.
AACTCTTCCGCGGCATCGTCTCCACGCTCCAGCGCGTCATCCATCACGACTACACCAGCCTCGCCCTGCTCGATCCGCAAAGCGGCCTGCTCAAAATTCACGCGCTCGATTTTCCCGGCCGCCAGTCGCTCATCAAAGCCGAGCTCACCATCCCGCGCGAATCCTCTCCCGCCGGCCGCGCCATCATCGAAAATCGCACGCTCATCGCGCGCGGTGCGGAAATGGATCAGTATTCCAGCGAAGTCGTCCGTCTTCTTCGCTCCGAAGGCATGCGGATCATCTGCTGCATCCCTCTCACGAATCGCGGCCGCACTTTCGGCTCCCTCAATCTCGCCAGCCGCCGCAACGACGGCTTCACGCCCGCCGATATCGAGCTTGTCGAGCAGGTCGCCGCGCAAATCGCCATCGCCGTCGAAAACGCCATCGCCTTCAAACACATCGACGCGCTGAAAACAAAACTCGCAGAAGAAAAGCTCTATCTCGAAGAGGAAATTCGCAGTGCTTACAATTTCGAAGAAATCGTCGGCGACAGCCCTGCCATCCGCCGTGTCATGGCCCAGGTCGAGCTCGTCGCGCCCGCCGGCAGCACCGTGCTCATCCTCGGCGAAACTGGCACCGGCAAAGAAGTCATCGCGCGCGCCGTCCACAATCTCAGCCCGCGTAAAGAGCGCACGTTCGTCAAAGTGAATTGCGCCGCCATCCCGTCCGGCCTGCTCGAAGCCGAACTCTTCGGCCATGAGCGCGGCGCTTTCACCGGCGCCATCAACCAAAAAATCGGCCGCTTCGAACTCGCCGACCGCGGCACGCTCTTCCTCGACGAAATCGGCGACATCCCGCTCGAGCTGCAACCAAAATTACTCCGGGTTTTGCAGGAGCAGGAATTCGAACGCCTCGGCAGCAATCGCACGCAAACCGTGGACGTCCGCGTCGTCGCCGCCACCAACCGCGACCTCGCGCGCCTCGTCGCCGACCGCGAATTTCGCAGCGACCTCTACTATCGCCTCAACGTTTTTCCGATTCAGATTCCGCCGCTGCGCGAGCGCCGCGAAGACGTCCCGCTCCTCGTCCGCTACTTCGTCCAGAATTTTAGCCGCCGTCTCAACAAAACCGTTTTGTACGTTCCCGCGGACGCGATGGACGCACTTGTCAACTACGCGTGGCCTGGAAATATTCGCGAACTCGAAAATCTAATCGAGCGCGCCGTGCTCCTGAGCCCCGGCAAAGAACTCCGCGTTCCGCTCTCCGAGCTAAAACAAGCCACGCTCTCCGTCAGCGACGTATCCACCGACATCCCTTCCGACGGCAGCATCTTCACTCCGCCGAATTCCGCGGGCGGCCCCGCCACCGCGCCCGTCGCCACCCTCGAAGAAGCCGAGCGCCAGCACATCCTCCGCGCCCTCCGCCAAACCGAATGGCGCATCGCCGGCCCCAAAGGCGCTGCCTCCGTCCTCGGCATGAAACGCACCACCCTTCAAGCCCGCATGCGCAAACTCAACATTCGCCGCCCCATCTAAAATTCCTGTCGCACCCTCCGGCTGGCCTCATCTCGTGCAGGGACACAGCACACTGCGCCCCCGCTTTCCCAGCCGTAAGCCTCGTCT